>JAJDEH010000074.1 GCA_029259935.1 Planctomycetota bacterium | reverse complement strand
ATCGCGGGCAACACCATGAGCGACGCCGTATACCGCGCCTTGGTCAGCATCGATCCATGCGCCAGTTTGTCCATTTCGGCTTCAATCTGCTGGACTTTTTCTTTCCGCTCGGGCCACGGGTGCTCGGTCGTTTCGATGACCCGGCCCATGGTCTGAAGATAGAAAAGCGCGTCGGCATCCCGGTTGATGAAGGCCGATGGAACGGGCGGCTGTTCCGATTCATCCAAGGCGGAAATCGGATCGCGAACGGCCATCACCATCATGGCTCGTTCACCCATTAAGGCTCGCTTTAGCGCGTCGTCGAAGTTGTCCTGCCCGGCCGACTCTTGCAGCATCGCCAAATCCTCGTCCGAAAACTCCAGCCGGGGCAACGTCTTCTTTAGCGTGTCCAACGCCATCCCGTCAATCGCGATGCGGACAAGTTGGGAAACGAGCACCGGTTCGTATTCAAAGCAACGGGCCAGCGAATAGAGCGCGTCGATCGACCGCGCCGTCTTTTCCGCGTCGCCGTGATGAGCGTGAATCAGAGCTTCCAGTTGCAGCATCCGCGCACAGGTTCGCATCGATTGGGCATGCGGCAACAACATTTTGACGCCCGCATGAAAATCCGTCTCAAATCGCGCGGCTCCGCCCAGTTCGGCCGCCTCGTGCAGGGCGTCCAAGCCAGCCTGATAGTTGCTGAGAAAATCTTCGACCTGCTTCATCTCGGGCCACGGATTGCCCGGCAAGGGAATCTCCGCACCGTTGCCGACAATCGGAATGGGTGCCGCATCCTGTTCAAACCGCGGACCTGAAAAATGCTTCGTCGCACCGATCAAAAGCGCGGTCGTATCGTTGGTGCCTTCCGGAAGCCGGTAGAATTCGTTGAGATCATCCGGTGTCGCCGGCTCGCCCGCCTCTTTGATTCGGGCGAATTCGGCTTCCAGTTCGCGCGTGGCTTGTCCCCACCACCAACCAAACCAGCCCGCGCAAACGACGATCAGCAGAACGCTGGCCAGGCCCGCGATCAAGAGGATCGTCCGGCAACCGAATCTCGATGATTTCGGAGGCGGCGCGCCTGGAGTTGGAATGGGTTGTGTTTGCATATTGCAACTCTACGCTAAGAGCTCGCGAATGAGATGGCCGTGGACATCGGTGAGCCGGCGGTCGATTCCGTTTTGCTTCACGGTCAGCCGCGTGTGCTCCAATCCCAACAGATGCAAAATCGTGGCATGAATATCGTAGACCTCGGTGGGATGCTCGCGATCGAGCGGCTTGTAACCCCATTGATCCGAGAGGCCATGCGTGATTCCGCCTTGAATACCTCCACCACAGAGCCAGTTGGTAAAAACGTAAGGATTATGATCGCGGCCTTTCGCGCCTTGTCCCGACGGCATGCGACCGAACTCGGTCGTCCACATCACAATCGTGTCCTTCAACATGCCGCGTTGCTTGAGATCCTTGATCAGCGCCGCCGCGCCGCGGGCCATGCCCAACGAAAGCGGACCATGATCGCGCTTGACATCTTCGTGCGAATCCCAGTTCCGCCGCGGAAACGAATTGTCGTTGCCCGACCAAATCTGCACGAACCGCACGCCGCGCTCCAACAGCCGCCGAGCGACCAAGCACTTGCGGCCAAAGTAATCGGTTTCCTCGGTCTCGTTAATCTCTTTGGGAAACGACGACTTGCCGTGATCAAGGCCATACATCTTCAAGATGTGCCGGGGCTCTTTGGAAATGCTTAGAGCTTCGGGCGCTTCAAGCTGCATGCCGGCCGCCAGTTCGTAACTGCGAATGCGGGCGTCCAAGCGCGAGTCGCCTTCGCGCGCCGCTTGGTGCCGCCGGTTCAATTGGTTCAACAGCGAGAGCCCCGCTTTTTCCGAAGCGGGTGTCACGAAGTCGCCGCCGTCGGCGAACAGGTCGGGGATCGCATTCTTGCGCCCGGGCCAAACAACAGTACCTTGATGTTGAGCGGGCAAGAAAGCCGAATGCCAGTTCTTGGGTCCGTTCGAAGCGAATCCACGATGATCGGGCAGCACGACGAACGTCGGCAAGTTTTGGTTCATGCTGCCCAGCGCGTAACTGACCCAGCAGCCCATGCCGGGAAAGCCGGGCAACTGAAAACCGGTGGCCTGCAGATAAGTGGCTTGGCTGTGCACTCCGGTCTTGCCGATCAAGTTGTGAATAAACGCCATGTCGTCGGCGCAATCGCCGAGCGGGGCAACAACCTCGCTGAGCATCTTGCCGCAACCGCCGTACGGCTTGAATTTCCAAATCGGTTTCATCCACGGCCCGAGTCCATTTTGAAACGCCTCGACATGTTCGCCAAAGTCGGACTCTTCGCCATGACGCTTGACCAGTTCGGGCTTGAAATCCCAAAGATCCAAATGGCTCGCCGCTCCCGCCATGAACAACTGCACAACGCGTTTCGCCTTGGGCGGATGATGCAAAATGCCGCTCGTTTCGCCAGCGCCCACTTGCGACTGGTCGCCCAGCATGCTGGCCAGCGCGATGCCACCGAGCCCGCCTCCAGATTGGCAAAGGAAATCACGTCGGTTAAAAGTTGCGCGGCGAATTGTGGTGCAGCCGTCTCGGCTGCAATGGGCAGGCGGGACGCCCGCACCACAAGTTGATTCGCTACTGACCTTAGACATAGTTTTGCTTCCCATTGCAGGCTGGTGCCCGGTGAATTGTGGTGCAGCCGTCTCGGCTGCAATGGGCAGGCGGGGACGCCCGCACCACAAGTTGATTCGCTACCGATCTTTCGACCACGTCAATCCGATCCCGTAATTCCATTTTACGAGCGAACCAACCCTAGCGGCTAGTGTATTGTCGAGCTCTGGATTCGTTGTGCCACGCGGACAAAAACGCCCTGCAGGCGATCCCGGCAAAGCGGCGCAGCACAGCCCGTGTAACATACGCCTGAGTCGCCCAAATCCTGGTGTTCCGCCCATCCTGCTCCCTCCCTAAATACAGCCACCGCAACGAATTGGCGCGGTGCTGCTTTTGACAACTTCTCTCAAGCCCCCGGTAAATCGCTTACGCAATTGCAAGCATTTCAAAATGGGAAACGCGCGATTTCAAGAGCCCCAAGCGCACGCCCCTCGGCAACGCGCGTCGCGGCGCGCGCTGATTTCTTATTCCGTCATTGTACTACATCCAAGACAACTTGGGTGAAATCTTCATTGCTCGGGTGCCACGTGCTTCCGGACTACTCGACAAAAGTGTGATGGCCCGGCCCAACACCCTGCGTGTATTAACGCGGCGACAGCCGTGGCAGCATGTAGCCGTGGGTGTGAGCCCACGGATCGCGAGCACTCAACGTATCGAAGCCGCGAACGCGGTGACAGCCTTCAGCCAACGTGTTCCGCCTCAAACAAATAGCGACGGTCAAATTCAATCTCATGTCGCTGCAAGAACTCAATGTACTCTTCCTCGAAGGTCTTCCGCCCGTGATGCTGTTCCTGGTTTTGGATGTACTGGCGGACCGCCCCGATTTGCGAGTAACTGACGGTAAATGCGGCGTATCCCTTCTGCCATTCAAAGTTCCCGTTGACATCGGGCAACGCCTTCACCCATTTGGACGCGTTGGATTTCAAATCCCGAATGGTTTCAGAAATTGCCACGGTCGGAGAAAGATTCGCCAGGATGTGCACATGATCCTCGACACCGCCAATCTCAATCAGGTGTCCGTTTAAGCCCCGAATCGTGCCTCCCATGTATTCCCACAGGCGCGCGCGGAATTCCCCACGGATCGATCGACGGCGGTACTTCGTGCCGAAGACCACATGATACGTTAGCTTGGTAAAGGCTCCCATGAGTGTACTCTCGACATAGTGCTATCGCCGCGTTCGCGGCTTGGTGGTCCTGACCACTCGTCATCCGTGGGCTCACACCCACGGCTACATGCTACCACGGCTTCGCCGCGAACAGACACCTTGATGACCGATCGTTTTCAGCCCTAATGAGGACTTGTGTCGCGACCTAACGGCGTCCATGTTGTCCGCCGTTTTCAAAGCCGTGAAAACGGCGGCAGCATGTAGCCGTAGCCGTAGCCGTAGCCGTAGCCGTAGCCGTAGCCGTAGCCGTAGCCGTAGCCGTAGCCGTGGGTGTGGGTGTGGGTGTGGGCCCACGGATTGCGAGCCTGAAAGCCAGCATTGCAGCGACTAGCGGCCGCGCACATCAACCATTTAAAGTTGCTGGAACGCGACTTGCGCTGTTGTTATGATCCCGAATAAGCCTGCTTTAGCCAGGCGACTAATTCTTCGTCGACTTCGTCTTGGCTGGTGACTCGGACTCGGTGGCTCACCATGCTGTTGAAGCTGCCCGATGCTTCCAGCCTTTTTGTTGGCTTCTTGCCTTTGCAGTTGAGGCCAATGTCCACGCGAGTTTTTGTCGACGGCTGGATGATGCCGAACTGCTTGTTGCGGCGCAGGCTGACGTAAGTCTTCTTGGGCGAAATCTCGACATCGTCGCCGAACTGTTGGACCGCGTTGACCAAGCTTTCGTAAATTGGCCGTAACTCGGCCTTCGCGCCGCTATATTGTGCGTCCACGAGTTCATTGCCGCTCTGGGCCGGCCCGTCCCCTTCCAATGCCTTGGTCGCAATGAGGCTTGCGTAACCATGGGTGACGTCGTGTTCCTGCTTCAGGTGATTCAGGATCTCGCGATGCTTGGCGAGCTTTGTTTTGGCGACGATCTTTAGCCACGCGTCCAGCTTCTTGCCTGTTTTCTCCTCCAGGTTGGCGACCATCGATGCGGCCATTTCTTCCGGCGATTTGGGCATGGCGTTGCTCCTTTGGTCCATTCGGTCATTCGATTTTCTTGTCCAGCGGCCAGTGTTCGCTCAAGCACTTTTTGGGCGTGGCCCAAGTGGTGAGCGAGATCATCAGCAAGATCATTCGTGATCCAAGCGGCGGTTTGCCGGTTTCGACGACTCCCTTTAATGTCTTGACGATGAAGCCACCGCCTTGCTTCATTTGCTTTTCGGTCTTCGTGCCGGCGGGAATCTCTTCCGATGTCAGCGTGTATTCAGTTCCGCCTTCGACTTCCTTCAGTTCGTGCGTCACCTTGCAGGGTGGATCGTCGAAGTTCGTGAATTTGAACGTCGTCACATAGCGATGCGGCGGATCAATTTCCAGCACTTCGCCCACCACGCCGGTGTACTTTCCGTCGGGCGAGCGCATGCGCATCGGCGCTCCAGGGGCGAGCGACGTCGTGTGCAACACCGAGTTAAAGAAGAACGGCAACACTTCTCCTTCCTTGGTAAGTGCGTCCCATACCTCCTGGATTGGCGCGTTGACCTTGATCCGATTGACAAGTTTAGTTGTCTTTGACATTCGTTTTCTTCTTCGCTTCGGCTTTGAACTTAATGTCGGTGACATGGCTCGCCCAAAACTTGCTGTACTCGGTAGTCCAGCGATCGTAGACAAGCTGGATGGGAACGACGTTGAAGTACAACTCGCGCGTCCTGCCGGATTTTTGCGAGATGATCATGTCGGCCTCTTCGAGCACGCGCAAGTGCTTCATGACGGCGATACGGCTCATGTCGAAATACTTGCAAACATCATTCACGCTGCAGCCGGGCAGGCCCTTGATCACATCGAGGATCTTCCGCCGGTGGCCGCTGGCCAGCGCTTGAAATACGGCGTCCATTGAGTCAGGTTTCATAGGTAACCATTAGGTTACATATTATCAACTGGCCGTCAAGCCCTTCGTCGCACGATATTTCGAAAAGACGAAAAACAGACCGACGACGTTTCTTCCGCAGGACGCAGCCAGAAAGTCACGAGGCATCGTGGAAAGACAAGTGGAGTGACGAATCCCACCGTGCTTGCAACAAGGCGGCAAAACGGCCCCGTCGGCGGCGCGGCTTCATTCCACTTGTTGAAAAGGCCCGGGTAATTCTTGCACTTCCACGTCGACATTCACGGACGGAATTTCGGCGTGGTCTTCGATCCGTTGCGACGTTGGAGCTTGGACAGCGGAGCAACCGCTGGCAAGCAGAAATACGATGACGACGATTGCCCGAATGGCCATGCCAGTGCTTTTTCGAGTGCGCCCAAGGAATGGAAGGAACCGCGGCGGCAAGTGAGTTGACGGAGGCTACTTGTGAAAATGCGCGCGGTCAAGAGAAGTTCGGCAAGATTCGCAAGGAACGTGGGGAGAACCTAAAACAGGGAAAGCTCATATTTCACTTGGCCATCATCCGTTTCGATGCGGCGCAGCAATCCCACATCCGTGAATTCACTCAAACACCGATAAATCGTCGGTCGACTTACCGATTCAAAACGTCTGCCTTTGAAGGCATCAACCAGATCCTCCGCCGTGAAAGGACCATGGCAAGACACGATAAACTCAGCAACACGACGCAGTTGATTGGTAATGGAAATGCGACTTCCGCGGCGTTGATAATACTCACCGAGCGCATCGAGGAAAATGCGAAGTGGATCTCCGAATGCAACCATATTCTTCCGCTATTCAGAGCAGTTTATTTGGGAGTAAGGATGTCTGGAAACGTTTTCATTGTTGAGCAGGTTTGTAGCCATATCTTGCCCCCTAGTTCGAGGCGCTGCAACCTTCACGTTGGCTCTTCGCCGAATCGGCAGTTCACAAAATGGGACTGGCTCCGAGCCAAGTTGGATTGGGACACGGATTTGAGGCGGATGTCTCGGTGCCTGTCCCATTTTGTGAACGGCCTATTCGGTCAATAATGGGACAGGCACCGAGTTGTATCCCCTACACCGCCGCGGAAACACAATGAACTCGGAGCCAGTCCCATTATTGACTCCCGTTGTGACGAACCGAGCCGCGAAAGCGGCGACGGCATAAAGAACTGTGCAACAATTCCGGAACCGCTGTCGCGGCTAGGCGGTTAAGCCGCGTCGCCATGAATACTGTCCACACACGCAGGGGCACCGAAATTGACAGCTTGCTGGAACTATGCAGAATGAGAAGGCTTGCTGAAAGGGCCGTGCTGAACTCTTCATGCCAACTGTAGCTGTCGTGGTCCGCGATGATTGACATGCCGCGAAATGATGAGCTTGTTCAGGCCGCTGTCACGGGTGACCTGGAGACTGTCAGGCGGCTGATCGAATCGGGTGCTAATCCCAACAGTGTCGATCAACATGGAATGGGGCCACTGCTGAACTTCGATCCGGCGGTGACACGTTATCTGCTGGAACAAGGGGCGGATCCGGATTTGCAGCGGAACGAGAATATCTCACCCGTACTCGGCGCATCCGGCAATGTCGAGTGCATGCGTTTGATGCTGGAGGCCGGCGCGAATGTCAACTGGGCCAGCGGATTGGAATTCTATTGCATGTCCTAGTGGAAGAAAGCCAATTGGACGAAAAACTTGGTTCGCGGTACGACGACTACAAGAAGCAAGTCCGCGGGCGAACTTTACCGCGGCTGCCATTTTAGCGGAGAAATATTTGCTTAGGTGAATGCGTGATGAACAGCAACCCATACGACGCGCCACGAAGCGATCCCGATGCCGGTTCATCGGAGAAAGAATTACCCGTTCGCTCATCACTTTCTCGAGTGCTGATTCTTGTAGTTATTGCGGTTTCTGTTGCATTTATCCTTGTAAGCATCTGGCAATGGACGGCTCAATTCACGTGGTCTAGCGATCGCTGGCTTCTGTCCATTCCTGTCGTCATCATGATTGCTGGTGTGGCTTCCAGCGTCACTTTGGTGGTTGTTGCCTGTATTCGATGGACCTCGTCCTCAGGCGAAAGACCATGCAAAACAAGGGACGCTCCCAAAATGTGATCTATTCACTTTGACAATGACATTGCCGAATCGAGTGCAATTCACTCGATCGTTCGTCGGGGCAGGCGAAACGAAAAGGGCGGCCTTTTCGCGGGGGCGATTTGCCATGAACCTGACGCTCGATTATCGATTTTCGAGAACCTCCGGCGTGCTGTCCGGAGTCAATCGCTTCGAATCAGAAGCCCAGCAAAAAGAAAAGAATCGGTAGCCCAAGCCCCACGAGAATGTGCAAGGACATAGCCATCCAATAGGGCCCCGGCCTGCTAGCGCGTTCAATATACGGATGCTCTCCTTGCCATCCCGTAACGGCGATTCCGGACCACAATTCGGCAACAAGAAATAGCAGTGAAACAGCGAACAGGATTATGGGGAGAATTGGCATTCGTTGAGTTCCGGAGGCTAGGACGATCTATTTTACATCGTGTTGCTAAGTTCCAGCCAAGGAAATTTGCGAGACGAGCCTGCAAAACCGAGATACAATGAGTCGCTGTTGGCAACGCGACAGTAGCGAATTGAACGCAACATCATTCATAAAAAGAGGGAGCAGAACCACATGACGGCCATTCTAATCGGCTTGGCATTGGTTGGCGCGGATGTGCCGGACCACCCGCTGTCCAAAGACAAGACGGGACTTCATTGGGTATTGCCGTTTGCCAAGGCAGCGGAAACGGCCCAGTCAAAGAGCCGCCTGTTGATGATCAAGCCGGTCGCCTTCGGGACGACGCCGGATGGCGGTTGGTGACCGGCCGCCGAGGTATTGAGAGCGGGTCCGCTCTCGGACGAACGCATCGTTGGCTTGGCGAATCGACGTTTCGTTCCGTTTTACTTTGATCTCTCGGATCGAGGGGCGGCGGGTGATCCGGATGCTCGAAAGTTCGTTATCGCGGCTCGAAAAGAGCTCGGTGGCCGCGCGGTCCCCACGCCGCCGTTGTTGTTCATGACGGCGAAGGGCAAGGTGCTGGGACACGTCAGCAATTATGCGACTGAAGAGCAAGTACTGGCCGTCATGCTGGAAGTACTGAAGAAGCATCCTCAGTACGATGTTGCGGCAAGAGAAGAAGCGAGCGAGTTGGATCCGCTGAAGCGGGCGCGGATTTTGATCGACTTGCAGCGGCACGATCAAGCCCGCCAAGTGTTGTTGAAAGTGGACTCGGCGGCGGCCTATTTTTTGCTGGGCCGCTTGGCTCGGTTCGACAACGACTGGGAGACCGCCGAGCAAATGTTCGCGAGAGTCGCGGATGCGAAACTGGCTGACGATGTTCGCATGGAACGGGCCTATCGACATTGGCAGGATGCGAAGTTCGAATTACTGGTCGGCCATCTGAAGGATTTTCCGAAGGAAAGCGACCGCTATTCCGAAGCACGTTACTACGAGGGTTTGGCGCTGTTCCATCTAGACAAAAGAGATGAAGCGATGCAGGTGTGGAAGTCGACGATCACCGCTTGCAGCCAGGACCCATGGATTTACCGCGCCGATTGGGCCTACACGACGATCAAGCGGGGTGGCAAGCGAGGCGTTTTTTCGTCCGCCGGACCGAAGAATTCGCTGCTGGGGCGAATTGGTTATATGGGTCGGTCGAATCCGGATCTGAAGAAGCGGACCAAGTGATCGAGGGCAACCGCCGAAAAATGTTCCGCGCCCAGGAGAGGTAATCGAGGCTAACGCCGACAGACGTGCCCAGCGGTGGATAGCGAAGCAATGGCGGCTTCCAGATCGTCCTCCTTGACCAGTAGGTAGTCGGTATCAAACGTCGAAATAACGAACAAGGGCACGCTCGCCGATGTCAGCGTTTGGCTCAATTCCGCGAGCACGCCGACTTGCGAAAGCTCTAGCGGACCGGCAACGCGCAAGCAGCGCCAATCCATGTCACTGCGAGTGTTCGCTGGGACCGCCGATTGTGGGCAGACAATGCTCAGTTCCTCGGTCGTTCGGCTGACGGACACAAAGCTGCCCCGCGCCCAATCGGGAGTACTGGCATCCGCCGCGAGGCGGCATATGGCGAACTTGTCTGGCAGAATGTCCAGCACGAAAGTTGCCGTGGTGGAAGTTGGTTCATACCCCTCGCATCGCATCACCGGCTGAGGTGGATACTTGGCAAAGCGATGATCGGATTGCGAGCGACGACAGAGCAAGAACTTGGAACCGGTGCCTGACGTCACTTCGCGCACGTGATCACAAGTTGAGCATTGGGACTCCATTAGCAGTGCCTTGATCGCGGCCGCGGTTTTACTCGGATTCACTCGCCACGCGCGTCTGTCCGTCTTCGTCGATCTCGACGTGGATCACATTGGCCCGGCAACAGACGGGACAGTCCTCGACGTATTGCTGCGTCGAACCCGCCGACAAATCAACGGGCACCACGATTGTCTCGCCGCAGGCATTGCAAACATAGGTGGCTTCGTTGTCCATTGACTATGGGCCGCTCGACTACAGTGGTTCTTCCGGTTTTTTCGGAGGTGTGTGCGCGCGGCAAACGTACATTTGGAAACCGGGAATGATGGACATTCCGACTACCTTGAGAAACGCCAGGAACAGGTACAAAATTAAGCGAAGTAATAGCGGGGCGTAGTTCAATACAATCTTCTCATCACTTCCCCCCATTTCTTTTCTGATTTCGTCCTCCGCGGCCTTAACGTCGTCATCATAGTCCGTGACGGCTGTCAGAGTGCTATTTATTGCCACGCCCGCGATGATCAGCAGCGGGGCAAACGTGCCGAACAAATAAAACATGTTGGACTTTGGCAATCTGCCCTTTAATTCGTTGAATCCATGGATTGGCACTGCAATTCCCGCAACGATCATTCCCAGCGCGCCCAACGTCAAGCATGCGTTGGCCAACCGTGGGACGGTATCCATCAGACCGCCCGCCTCGTCGTCATCCACGGGGGGGCCAGCCATCGAAAAGAATAAGAACAGTAACATGATGACAAACAACGTGATTCCCATGGGAACGGAAAAAAATCCCGCCACGATTCCCATGATGGCGATGCGGCGGTCCTTGCCGGTTACCGGTTTGGGCGCGTTGGGGTCCTCCACGGGTGCCTTGGTTTGTTCGGCACCAACCATGTTCGCTGGGGGCGGCGCCGCGTTGGGCACCGCGGCCGCTCCGGCACCCAGCGCATCGGGTTGCGGACTCGAACCGTACAAGTCATCCATTTCGTCGTCGGACAGATTTTTGAACGGAGCCAAAGCGGTGGGTTGCGGCGCGGGAACGGCCCGCGCCGGAGCGACGGCTTGGCCTTGTGCCGGAATCTGAATGGCGGCACCACAGCGGCATTTGGCCCGCTTCCCCGCCATGTTGTCATTGACTTGGTGTCGGGCCTGGCAATTTGGACATTGAATTTGAATGGGCATGAATCAATCGACTAGTTGTGAAGGAACTTTCTAAATATCGTTCTCAAACCGACCGGCCGGGCGAATACAGCAGCGGAAAGAACTGGCCGTTCATTCGCGCGCCAGGGGCCACCGGGGGAACTCCTGACAACAGCGGTTGGTCGGAGGCGCTTTGCACGCCGTCTCGAAAGACGTTGATGACCGTGGCCCGTCGCGAACCAGCGGTGCGGTTTTCAAAGCTTCCATGCACCATGAGCGGATGATGAAACGAACACTCGCCGGCTTTCAATTCAACGGCGACCGGGTTGTTGAATTGATCCCATTGTTCTTCCGTCAGCACTTCGCGTATGGCCTGCATGTCTCCGGCCAATCCGGTGATCGGCAGCAGATCCCAGCGATGGCTGCCGGGTACATAGCGCACACAGCCGTTCCCCTGGGTGCTGTCGTCCAATCCGATCCAACATGTCAGGTGAGCCATCGGCTTGGTGCGGGTCCAGTAGGAGTAGTCTTGATGCCAGGCCACCACTCCGCCGTGCCGCGCCGGTTTGCAAAACAATTGGTCGTGCCAAAATCGAACCGCGCCGTCCAGTAGCTGGCTGGCCGGCACCGTGAAAGCGGGATGCCACGGCAGGTCGTGAAAGCCGGGCTTGATCCGCCAAGCACCCAGCGCGTGAAACAAAACAGCGTCGGGCGCGGCCGACTCGTTCGTGTGATACTCATACCACAACTCACGGCCGTCATGATCGGGCTGCCAGAATTCGGCCAGTTCGGTTCGCAGCGTCTCCACTTGGGCGTCGCTCAGAATCCGCACGCCGGCAACGTAACCATGCTCGTGGTAGAAATCGACCTGTTCCGGCGACAGGCGGAATGAATTCCACTCGCTCTCCGTCTGGGGCAATTGGACAAAGTCCGAGACAGGTTGGTGTTGCGTGGAAAGATCAACCGTCACACGGAAACTCCAGAATTGCGAACAACGAAAGGCGATTGAAAAAGAGGGCCATCCGGCGATCGGGTGGGAATTCCCTCTTCATACTAGAATGCAATCTTTCGGGTGGAATTTCAAGCGTGGCCGATTCGTGTGGGGGGCAATTGTTTGGGCGCGTCAGAATGGCTCGGAAAGCCGCGGTTTTAGTTCAATACGTCTTTCGCCCACCGCTCAAGGGTGACCCCGCAACGCGTTCATTCCGGGTGGCCGATCGATGTACCGGGGGGCGGGTCACGGGCAAACTTGATGTTTTTCGACCGAATCCGATAGACTGTGAGTAGGGCAAGGACATGAATCACAGCACTTCCAAGGTTGGCTCGACGCGATTCAGCTTTTCGCTTTCTCTTTTCATTACGAGGTGTAACGATGATGAAGGTCTTCAAGGATGTGATGTCGCAAGGGTTTTGGCGCTGCTCGGTGTCGGCGTGCTGTTTTCTGGCTTTGAGCGCGGCGAGCATTTCCCAAGGACTTGGTGACGAATCCAAGTCGGATGGACTTCAACTTGGCAAGGCGATTCGGCTGCCCGCCACGCCTTCGCTGCGGGGTCCCGATTTGGCCGACTTGGACGGCGACGGCCTTTTGGATCTTGTTTCGGGCAGCTACGAGGGACGCATCTTTTTCGCGCGACAAACCAAAGGTGCCAAGTCGTTCGAGTTTGAACCTGAGGTCGCGCTGCAAACCGCCGAGGCAGACATCAAGCTGACGCACTGGTGATGTGGCACGATCAGTCCCCAGTTGGTGGACTTCAACAAGGACGGAAAACTGGATATCGTGTCGGGTTGCTTTGAAGGTTTTGTCTACGTGCTGTACGGTCAAGGTGAACAGAAGTTCGCAGCGCCCGAGCGCCTGCAAGACACCAGCGGAACCCCCGTGCAGCTTGGCGAGTTCTGGGATTACGATGGCAAAGAGTGGGGTGAAACCAAAGGTGAAGATCCGACTCGCGACTTATGTGTTTATCCCGTGGCCCTGGATTGGGACCACGACGGCGACCTCGACTTGCTGCTGGGTGGATATCGAGGCAAGATGGCCGTCCGCATCAACGAGGGTAGTTCCCAGAAACCACTCTTCGCCACGGCCAACACACCGATCGAGGCCGATGGAAAGCAATTGACCGTCGCGGGCGGAGCGGCGAGTCCCGCCGTTGCCGATTGGGACGGTGATGGCCGCTGGGATCTTGTTTGTGGTTCGTCGGACGGGAGCGTCGTTTGGTATCGCAACAGCGGAACGTTGGGCGAAGCTCAGTTTGAAAGTGCCCGAATGATCCTGGAGGCACCCGGCGACGACGACAAGGATCGCCCCTGTTCGTACTTGCGGGTGGCCGTGGGCGACGTTAACGGGGATAAGAAGCTCGACCTTGTCGTGGGCGCG
>JAJDEH010000073.1 GCA_029259935.1 Planctomycetota bacterium | reverse complement strand
GACGGCACTGGGACCATTCGACTGGGCATGAAACTGCACGACCCCAAGGCCGCCATCGTCGCGCTGGACGTGATGCTGGTGGGCGCGGACGGATCGGCGGTCTCACTGACGGGCACCGACGAAGCCGTTGTCGTTCCGACTGGCAAGTACACCGTGAACATCGTTCGCTTGGCGGTCAAGGATTCGATCACCAACAGGCCGTGGGATTTTGTTTTTTCCGATATGAGCGAACAAGGGAGTGGCGGACGTTCCTTCACGGTGGTCAAGGGGCAGGAACTGTTGATCGACCCGATCGGCAAGTTGCGATTTGAACTTGAGAGCGAAAACGGTATGCGGTCCGTCAAGCCGGGAACTTTGCTGAGTGTCAGCCCGCGGCTCTACACGGCGGACGGGTTATTGATAAATTCCAGCACTTGCGGTTCGTCCGCGACCAACGAACATGGCGCGGACATCTGGCTACGCGACAATAAGGGTGGCCGGCTCTCCATGGCCCGATCGGGTTTCGCCTGAGGCACTTTCTGCTCGGCCTCGGTGCGAGTGCCAGAGAATCTGCGAGGGGACGGCAAGCTTTTGGGTTCCTTTGATACAGGCCCGCTCGCCGGACGACTGGAAAGCTCACGACAACTCAATTTCGCCGATTGACCGGGAAAATATGATCGTCAGAAAACTCTCGACTCGACTGCTCTCGTTTTCTCTAGCACTTTGGTGGTCGCTCACGGTGATCGCGGCTGAAAAGTCGCCGATATCCATGTCTGGCGCGGTGCAAGATCGCGCCGGAAAGCCGGTCGCCTCGGCTCGGGTATTCGTCCTCGACGCCCAAAATGAATGGTCGACAACAACCGACGCCATGGGGAAATTCGCCCTGGAAGAGCTGCCGCCGAACGGACTGTTTCTGTTTGTCGAGCATGAAGGATTTCGCTTTCACGGCGAATATTTGGCCAAGCCAGAAGAGCCCGTCGCACTGCAAATCACGCGCGTCTCCGAACCGGTGGAACATGGCCGTATGGGCAAGGACTGGACGATTTCGCGCGACGAGCGATTGAAGCTAATTCACCGGGTGTTCGATCCTTACCTCAAGCAGATCCTGGCCAGCGACAAGGACAACGACAAACTGAGGCCGCTGCAATTCCTGGCACGAATTGATCCAGAGCGAACTCTGGAAGTGCTGGAGGACAAGCCGTTTAAGCAACCGCTGATGGGCATGGCGGTGCAAGGCAAGGTCGTGGAGCAATTGGCCGTCCAGGATGTCGATGTGGCGATTGAGGTCGCCGAAGATTTTGAAATGGCTTACGTGAGGGCGATCAGCTTCATCCAAATCAATCGGCGGGCCAAGGCGATGGCGAAGGCTGACCGGTTGGCGCTGCTCGCGCGGGCGGCCGCCGATGCCAAGTCGATTAAGAATCCAGGTCAGCGGATCGCGCTGCTGGGACTGCTAGGGGAAGCACTGTTGGATGCTGGCGAGCGAAAGGCCGGCGAGAAGATTCTGCGAGAGACGCAGCAAGCGGCCGAGAAGGTTTCCAATGCCGCTTGGGCGGGATACGCGCGGGGTGCGTTTGCCGAGAAGCTCGCGATCATCGACGTTGCCGCCGCCCTGCCGCTGGTAACGGATTTGTCGGACCACGGCGAGCGGATTCGGCACCTGGGGAATATGGCGCACGAATTGGCGTCGGTCCATCCCGCCGAAGCTGAACGCGTGCTGAACATGATCGAGCGATCGGACGATTCGCGGCAGGTCATTCACGAACGGGATAATTATGCCATCCGCGTGTGCTATCGCATGGCCAGCAAGGATCTCGCGCGGGCCCAAAAGATTGCTAAATCTTGTGACGAGAAAAATCTGCAAGCACTTGCCCACGGCTTGATCGCCCATGCGATCGCCAAAGACAATCCACGGCAGGCCACTCAGCTCTTGCGACAGGCTTATGCATTGTTGCCAAACGGCATTCGCGATCCGCATGCCGTCAAGATTCACTCGGTGCAGGTTGGCGGCTACTTGTTGCCGACCGCCGAACGGATCGACCCTACCCTGGTCCAGGAAATGATCTGGCGGACGGTTTCGCTGCGCACCCCGCGTGATGAGAGCCCGCAATATCGGGCCTGGTCGGAACAACAAACGTCGCAACTGGCGGCGTGGCTCAGCCGTCACGATCGCCCCGCGGCGCGGGCCGTTCTCGATCATTGGCACAGTGGCGAAGAAATGGCGTATGGCCGGGATCAGTATACGGTGGCGCTCACCTTGGTTGATCCGCAACGAGCCGTCAAATTTGCTGAGTCTCAGGATAGTGACGGTGTGCTGAGCGGAACCCGCTTTTCCGTCGCTCGCGCGTTGGCCGCCGAGGGCGAAGCACGCATTCGCATTCCTCACAGCGAAGCGGGCCTGTGGTCGATCGATACCGAGGAAATCGACCGGTAATCGATGCCGTTTTGCGTGTCACTGATGTTCACCCCAGTGTCCGCGCCATCTTGCGTGAGATCTCAACACCGTACCCGGCTGTTGTGTGGTATCGTTTGAAACCGCTCCGCCTGTGACGTATCATCGAGCGAGTCCTTGTCATCGAGCGAGTCCTTTGGACGGGCCTCCGATGCCAAGGCAACAACTAACCATCAAATTTTTGGCGGTACGACGCGACCCCCGCTAGCTCCCGCTTGGCAAGGCGGAGTACCAGAACCGCCCCTTCACGTTAAGAGAGACATCATGCCTACTTCGCTTCGCACCGTTCCCAGATTCTCCTTACTGGGTCACCTGACTCCTTGCTCGATTTGGCGTTTGTCGCCGCGGGTGGTTGCGGCTTTTTGTCTTGTCCTTGGCGTTTGTGCGTCGACGTCCGCCGCGGATAAGCCCAACTTCATCGTGATCAACATTGACGATCTTGGTTATGGGGACATTGAACCGTTCGGCTCGAAGTTGAATCGCACGCCCAACTTGAACCGCATGGCCGAAGAGGGGCGTAAGCTGACTTGCTTTTATGCCGCTCCAGTTTGTTCGCCGTCGCGAGCGTCGCTGATGACTGGTTGTTATCCCAAGAGGGCGCTGCCGATTCCCCATGTGTTGTTTCCGTCCTATGCGACCGGTCTCGATCCGGCGGAAATCACGATCGCCGAGTTGCTCAAGAAGCAGGGCTACTCCACGGGCATCATCGGCAAGTGGCATCTGGGCGACCAACCGGAGTTTTTGCCGACTCGGCAAGGCTTCGACTATTACTATGGGTTGCCTTATTCCAATGACATGGGGCCGGCCGCGGATGGCGTCAAAAGCAATCTAGGAGTTCCCTTGCCCAAGGGCCGAGGCCGTGGGCAACCGCCGTTGCCGTTGATGCGAAACGAAACCGTGCTGCAGCGCGTGCTGCCCAAGGACCAACAGGAGATCGTCGAACGATACACTCAAGAAGCCGTCAAGTTTCTGTGGGAACATCAAGACGAACCGTTCTTTCTCTATCTACCGCATTCCGCCGTTCACTTTCCGCTGTATCCAGGAAAGAAGTTTCAGGGCAAGTCGAAGCATGGGTTGTTCGGCGATTGGGTCGAGGAAGTCGATTGGAGCGTAGGTCAAGTGCTCGACACCGTGCGTCAGTTAAAGCTTGACAGCAATACTATGGTCATCTTTACGTCCGACAACGGCGGCGCGCCGCGGCACGGCGCGGTGAACGCGCCGCTGCGGGGCGGTAAGGGCAGCACGTTCGAAGGGGGCATGCGCGTGCCGACGATCGCCTGGTGGCCGAAGAAGATTCCAGCCCGAACTCAGACCGATGCCGTCACCAGCATGATGGACCTGCTGCCCACCCTCACAAAACTGGCCGGCGGCGAACCACCGGCCGATCGCAAGTTGGACGGCGGCAACATCTGGCCGATCTTGGCTGGCGAAAAAAACGCCAAGTCGCCTCATGAAACGTTCTATTTCTATCGCGGGCTGAACCTGCAAGCGATTCGCAACGGCGCGTGGAAGCTGCACCTGGCTAAGGGCGAGCTGTACAACCTTGAAAAAGACATCGCCGAATCGAAGAACGTGGCCAAGGAGCATCCCGACGTGGTCGCCCATCTGCGCGAACTGGCCGACCAAACCAAAGACGACTTGGGTGTCAAGGGAATCGGCCCCGGCTGCCGTCCGCTAGGAAAAGTCGAAGATCCTCGGCCGCTGATCGATCACGCTGGCAACATCCGGGAAGGTTTTTCCGTCAAACTGCCGCGGGCCGGTTTGGGCATGATGGTTGGCGAATTGACCTCGACCAGCGCGCTGGCCCAGGTTCGGTTGACCCAGAGCGATCGCCATGTCGACGGCGACGTGGCCGGCGCGGCGGGG
>JAJDEH010000072.1 GCA_029259935.1 Planctomycetota bacterium | reverse complement strand
CATACCGTTGGCGAGGAATACCGTACCACGCGTGCCGCCTTCCGCTGGCGGCAGATCGTCGCCTTGGCACGCGTGACGACCAGTGCCTACGGCTACAACCGTGAAGACGAACATGGCTTTCGTGCCGCCGGTTACGAAGATGCCTGCAAGCTGCTTGGCGTTAATGCATGAACACGGTCGTGCGGGAAACTAATCTGATTCGGCGGACAATCAAAGGGCGAGCAAATTACCGCTCGCCCTTTTTGATTGTTTTGCTGGTAGCTCCGCTGGCGGGCCTTGCTGCCGATCGTCCGCCGAACGATAATCCGCCGAACATTTTGGTCATCACGGCCGACAATCTCGGCTATGGCGACTTGCAATGTTACAACACGGAATCGTCCATCAAGTCGCCGAATCTAAGTCGGCTGGCCGCGCAAGGGGCAAGGCTGACGAGTTTCTATACGGCGTCTCCTACCTGCACGGTTTCGCGAGCTTGCCTGTTGACCGGCAGGGTCCCCCAGCGCCACGGCCTGACCGATCAACTGAGCGGAGTGAAAGGGAACTACGGCGTTGGCTTGAGTCACAGAGAGATTCTCATTCCAGGGATTCTGAAGTCCGCGCCCGTTCGTTACGCTACCGGATGTTTCGGCAAATGGAACATTGGCTTCGCCCCGGGATCGCGCCCGACCGAGCGCGGCTTTGACGAGTTCATCGGCCATGCTTCGGGAAACCTGGACTACTACCACCACAACTATCGCGAGCGGCACGACCTCTACCAGGGCATCGAAGAACTTCATCGAGAGGGCGAGTACTCGACCGACATCTTTGCCGATGCGGCGATTGACTTCATCCAACGCAAATCAGGAGCCGGCCAGCCGTGGTTCTGCTACTTGCCGTTTAATTCACCGCATTTTCCCACGGCGGGCAACAAGAAGCCTGGCCAGCCCAATATCTGGCAGGCTCCCGACTGGGCATTCGAAGCCTACGGGCTGTCGCCCCAAGAAACCGATCCCAAGCGAAGGTACGACGCGGTCGTCTTCGCGCTCGACAAGGCAATTGGGCGCGTACTCGACGCTCTGGAAAAGGCCCGAGTGGTGGACAACACCCTCGTCTTTTTCATGTCGGACAATGGCGGATTTAGACTCGGCCGCAAGGGACTTGATATCGGTTCCAACGCGCCGCTGCGTCACGGCGGCGTTACGTGCTGGGAGGGCGGGCTGCGTGTTGCCGCGCTGGCGCGCTGGCCGGGAAAAATCAAAGCGGGCATCGTCCTATCGCAACCGTTTTGGTCGCCCGATCTGCTGATTGCCAGCGCCAAACTGGCTGGCGCGAAATTGCCAAGCGATGTTCGATTCGATGGCAAGGATCCACTGCCAATGTTAATCGAGGGTGCCAACTCGCCGCACGATTCCTTTTTCTTCGTCTATCGAAATCACGCCGCCTTGCGGAAAGGGAATTGGAAGATCGTCCGCGAGAGTGCGAAACAGCCGTGGCAATTGTTCAACTTGGCGGAGGACAAGGAGGAATCGAGAGATCTGGCCGCTGACAAGCGAGAGCGAGTCGCCGAACTGGCGGCCGTCTTTGCAGGATGGCTTAAAGATCATCAATAGAAGAATGGGAAGAGCCGATCTTATTCCGCCCGTGTTCCCGTGCGGTCACCTTCGCCGTCGCGAGCCGCTTGGCGGTCTTCAGGCTCGTCTCCATCTTCTTGGGCAAGGACTTCCGCTTGGGCGAGTTGTAGCTGCTTGCGAAGTTTCTTGTCGTTGGGATGGAGTTCCAGCCGCCATTCGATGTGCTTGATGGCCTCGGCGTGCTGGCCTTCGTCCAGCAGCGCTCGAACGAGGATTTCGCGCGTGGCGTCGTTCCGCGGAGCCAGTTTCACCGCGTGCTCGGCGCAGCGAACTGCTTGTTCGTTTCTCTTCATCTGAAACAGCATGCGGACCGCCAAGTTCCAGTAGCGAATCTGATTCGGATCGCCGGCAATGTCGTCTTGAGAAGGCAGGGAGTTCAAGAATTGCTGGGCGATTGCCGTCGCATCCTCCGGGCGTTCCATCGCCTGATATGTGGAAAACAGTTGATATTGGGCTTCAACGCCGGGCTCGAATTCCTCAAGCCAAATCTCGGCGGAGATGTAAGGCGACAGGACTTCTATAATGCGGAATTGGGTTTTCATCTCTCGGTGAAAGGCGTTCTTCCACAGCGCGACGGCTGTCTCGGCGTCTCCTTCAATCACCGCTTCTTCGCCAGCGGCCATCAGAACCGTGTCGTTATAAGGGCGGACCGTCAAGGCTTGGTCCATTAACGCCTTTTTGGAATCCCGGGGTGAGTTATCCAAGAAAGCAAGCTTGCCCAGATAGATGTAGGCCTCGCCAATCAGCGGAGATAGCTGTACGGCCCGCAAGGCGTGAAATCTTGCCAGCAACAGCAACTGGCGGTTTTTCCCAATCGCCGTTTCCAGCCACTGGTCAAGCGACTTGCGATCCGGGAAGTTCGATGCCAGCGCGGCGTCACTGATTTGCGTAAGGTCCATGGGATTCTGAGCGGTCTCTTGTCGCATCGCGAACTGCCGCAGAGCCAATGCCGACAAGTGCAAATGAATCACGGCGTCATTGCGGTTCCAATGGTAGGCCGCCTCTAATTCCGCCGTCATCTCGCCGAGATGCTTCTGACGCTGTGCATGACGTGAGGGCGCAACTTTGCGCAGTGCCTCGGCCTCGGCAATATAGTTTTCCCAGTGCTGTGCAGCCGCCGCTGGGGCGTAGGTTTTCAGGCTGGCCGCGATCGACAATCCCGCTAAGAACACCGTGCAGATAATGCAGCCGCCGCGTGGAATCGCCATGCTTCCGGTGGTCAGCCTGCGCGAGATCCAGTAGCGCCAACCTTGCCGTACCGTGGTGGGTTCGTGCCGGTCTTGGATTGACAACTGTTGCAGCCGGCAAGCACAGGCGGCCAACAGGACCGTCAGCGACATGCAGGCGGGAATGTACCAGACAAAATCGAACACCGAGTGAAGGACACTGATCAATAGTCCCGCCGCGACCGCGATCGCGCACGACGCGACCCCCTGTGCCTCTTTGCCTGCTCGAAGTCCTAACAAGCACCAGCGGCCGCACATGGCTATCCCCCAGAACAACAGGCCAAGGCCAACAACGCCCGATTCCAATAGGATCTGCAAGTATCCGGACTCGGCGTGGGTGTACTCGACCGCGGAAACGCCTTCAAAATAGACCGGATAAACGGCGCGGTGGCTGCCGATACCGGAGCCGAGCGGCAAGAATCCTGGAATCGCCTTGCCCACCGCCGTCCAGATGGCGATTCTTCCGGGCGAAATATCCTCCACCGATTCAAGGGCTCCAAGATCCTTCAATTCTGTCGTCATCGCATTGGAACCATAGTCGACCAGAATGCACAGGGCGACCACGCCCGCACCGGCCAATCCCAACAACGAGCCCCACGACAAAAGTGACGCTCGCATGCAAAGCAACAGGCCAACGACGGCGGCCAGCCCCATCACCGCCAAGCCGCCGCGCGATTCCGAAAATGCACCCGCGAGCATGATCAGAGCCAGTGCGCCGGCCGTTGCGATGCGTCCCACCGGCACCGACCCACTAATTTGATTGGGCTGGATAATCGCCGTCTTGGGCCAATGGAGCGGACACTGGGTGTGCCACCAGATCAGCGGACCGATTCCCAACGCCAAGAAATGGGCAAAGTGGTTGGGATTGGAGAACGTGCCGCGGGCCGCACCGTCCGCGTCGTGAAACGGATGCTTGTAGATCCACAGGTAGCTCGCCGTCCCGTCCAAGTATTGCAGCATCCCCAGAACCGCCATGCCACTAGCGGCCACGGCAATCCACTTCAAGAGCCGCTTAACATCCGAAAGTTCGGTCAATCGCTGCACCACCACCAGGAACAGAAGTGCGTGCGCGCTAAACACGACCAGCCCTAAGCGCGTCCCGTCGGGCGTCAGGGAAAGTCGCGACCAAGTGGGCAGGCCGGCAGGTGAATCGGAGTCGCCGCTCCACACGGGCAGCAGTTGTCCCATCCGCGGTGAAAGCGTCGAGACGATTGCCGAGGGCAACGGCAGCATCTGCAGCAGCAATAGAGCGATCACGGCCAGAATCAAAAACTCTGCCCCCGACCATCGCCAGCGCGGCTCACGCTGCAAACAGAGCCGAGTCATCCAACAGGTCGCCACCGCGAAAACCAAGGCGATGTAAACGAATTGGCCCGTGGGATGCCGGCCGCCCATGATCAACGGTGCCGCGAAGAGGATTCCGGCCAGGCCAATATCGAACCATTGCAAGAGGCTGTTGGAAAGATTCTTCCGCCGTTCGCCTTTTGCACGCTTGCCGCTCCGGGAGCGCCGGAGAATGCCACGCAGCTTCTTACCTATTGTCGTCATCGATTCGCCAAACCTGCCCGTCCGACTGTGATTTGGTCCGCCCCGGTACGGTGTAACATTCCACTCGTCGGTTACGCCGCGCGTCGCCGGACCAACCGTGGCCCTTCGACCTGCGTGGCCGCATCCTCCGATTCGTCCGTGTCATCCTGTTCGTCGCGTTCGGTGTAGCCGTAGTAGCCATATTCCGAACCGTATCCATAACTGTATTCGCTGTCCTTGGCGGCACTCACCCGGTTGGCGATGATGCCTGTCAGGCCGACGCCCAGCGAACGAATGTTCTCCACCGTACGCAGGACTCGCCGGCGATGGTTCTTGGCGGGTTGAACGACCAGGGCAAGTCCGTCGGCCAACCGGCCGACAATCGCCGCGTCGCTAGCCACCGAAATCGGCGGGCAGTCAATCAAGACCACGTCGTACACGGCGTTGGCCCAAGCCAGCAACTCACCCATGCGCGGATGGCTTAGTAGCTTGGTGGGATCCGTCGGTTTGGGACCGCAGGGCATGATGTCCAAGAGTTCCATGCCGGAATTCTGAATGTTGTCAACGCAGGCTTCGGCCATATCGACATCCTCACGCCGCAACACTTCGGACAAACCGTTCAACCCACGCATCTCAAAATGACGCGAGAGGCCGGGACGCCGTAGGTCGGCGTCAATGACCAGGGTTCGTTTGTCGGCATGGGCGAAGGAGACCGCCAGGTTGGAAACAATCGTGGTCTTGCCGTCGCTGGGTTCGGTACTGGAAACCGCGATAAAGTCGTTGTCGGGACAAGAGAATGCCAAGGTCGTGCGCAGCGTGCGGAATGCCTCGCATTCCACCGAGTCGGGAGTGACATAGGCCTCCAATCCTTCCAGCCCACTGGTGCCTCGCGCCGGCAATTCTCGGATCATCGCCAGCATGGGCACTCCGAGTTGCTCCTTCAGTTCTTCCGGCGTCCGGAAGCGATCGTCCAGGACTTCCAGGATGTAAACCACGCCCAACGCGAACACCAACCCCATCATGACCATTTTGGAGACACTTTTCGACAAATTGGGAGACGAAGGCGCGCCGGGTGTCAGTGGCTCGGTCAACGTGGCGACACGTATTTGTCCTTGAGGATCATTGACATCGATGCCCGCGATCCGAGTCAGCAGGGTGTCGTGAAGCTTCCGCAAGATGGTGACTTCGCGTTCGGCCAGCGACACTTCCGCCAAGGTTGCGTTCACGTCGGAGGCCTCCGATTCCGCTTCCTGATATTGAAGCGCCAGCACGGTCTCCCGGTCGCGCGTGTTGATCAGACTCTCTTCCACCAGATTCACTAGGCGCAAACCCACGGTCGGATCATGCCGGCCCAGCCGAATCGACAGTTTGGCCGCGCGGGACTGACCGATGGACTCCCGATTGCGGCGAACGTTTTCGGCGACTTGCACAAACTTCGGATGGCCCACACCGTAAAATTGCCGCAGTGAGTCAAGTCTTGCTTCCTCTTCATTTAGTTTCTGTTCAAATTCCGTCAGATTCTGGATTTGGTCCATTCCCAGCACGGTGGCCACATAGCCTTCGCCAAGTACCGCATCCAAATCAGTCAGATGCGGCGTGAGGTCTTTTCCTGCTTGGACTGCCTTGCGCAACCGGGTGAGCGTTGATTCGAGATCTTGCCGCTTGCGAGTCGTTTCAAAGAAGGTCTCGCCTACTTGGAACACGCGACGAAATGCGGGATGACTAACCGTTTGCAGTTTGTCATCCTGAGAAATGGCACCACTCTTACGCCGCGTTTCCTGCAGTTCACGCTCCTTGGTCAACAAGCGGTCTTGCAGTTGAATTCGTTCCGCGTCTAACGATTTGACGAGCTCGACGGAAGCATCCTGATGGTATTTCTCCAAAAACTCCGTGGATGACTCCAACCAGGCGTTCAATACCGACACGCAGGCATGGCGATCTTGTGAAAAGCAAGCCAACTCGACGATGTTGGATTGGTCGTGCCCATGGTAAGACTGATCGTGCCCATTGAGCGACAGCATCCCGCGCAACATTCCCGCCCATTGTTCCACCGGGGCACTACGGTCGAATTCGGGAGGGTCAACCTGCAGCTTTCGCGCTGTCCCCTCGAGGATCACGTCGCTAAAGCAAAGCTCCCTAAATGTCTTTGCCGCATGGCGCGAAAGAGCAGCACGGCCCGAACCGACCCGATCCGCGTTCGACGAATCGACCAGCAACCGCGTCGATGCTTGATAGCGAGGCTTTTCTCGCTTGTAAAGCACAAATCCGATCACCGCGGACACGATCACCGCGGCGATGATGATATTCTTGCGGCGATAAGCGGCCCACAGGTACCTCATCAATGCACGGAGCGTATGCGCCGTGGTACGTGCCTCGGAACGGTCCGTGGAATTGGGTGTGGTTGCGTCCATGTATCGGTTTGCTGTCAGACGGTTGAGTTATGGAAGCGCGGCCGCGCTGGTAACGGCGGAAGCGCCAACTCCAACAAGCCCTTGCATCGTGCCCAATGTAAACGTCGCCGCGTTTTCATCGACACTGACGACGTCGCCGGATGCCAGGAGGATGTTCTCGCGTCCGTCATGTTTTGCTTTTCGTAAGGAGAGCCTGATGGTTATGGTCTTGTTGCTGTTGGGAAGTTGTCGAATTACCGTGATGCGATTGCTGACCCAGGGCGAGTAACGAGGTCCGCCCGCCTGGGCGATCGCGTCCAGCAATCGGAATTCGCGATTCGGAGGAACTTCGATCTGTTTGTTTCCAATCACGCCAATGACTTGGACATAGCGAGTCGGCTGCTTGCGGACGTGGACGACCGCTCCGTCGGCCAGTGGGTAATCGCCGGTTCCACGTGCGGCCGCGTCGAATAAGTCAACGCGTGTGTGTGCCGCCGCGCGCGGCACGGCGTCTTCTTGATAACTGGTCAACATGCCTGGCGCTGGGGACGGCGCGGAGCCGCGGATTTCCACCTCGCGGCCGGCTGCCGCGGACAACCCGCCCGACGCAATCAAAGCCGCCATCAAGTTGCTTTCACCCACGGGCAATTCATACTCTCCGGGGGCTTCCACGCCGCCCGTCACCGTGACCCGATGCACCCGCCGTTCGGCAATTGCCACGGAAACCGTGGGACGCAAAAAGACCTGCCGCTGCCGGCTTGCTTCTTGAATCGCTCGCTGGGCCTCGATGATCGTCAGTCCCGACAATCGCACCGGGCCAATCAATGGCAATTCGGCGAAGCCATTTTCGACCACGCGACTTCTCCAAACGTCGGGCTCTTCCTCAAAATCTCCAGACACGACGGTGATTTCCAGCATGTCGCCATCATAAATCTGGTCTCGTCGAATCGACTTGCCCTTGATTTGCGTCAAGTCGAGTGACTCCAGATTGTTAACGGGGGCCGCGCGGAATTCGGGCGGCAGATTGCTCGCCTTATACACGACGCTTTGGCATCCCACGACGGAGAGGGCGAGCAAGGGCACGACGAATCGAATCCATGCCGCGCACTGCCTCCACGTCGGCCAGGATTTACACTTGAGTGGCTGGGGCGTATAGGTCATTGAAGCGAGGGGGGCGATTTTCTTCCGAACAATAGCGAGAGGCGTCGTCATGTTGCGGCCATGTCATCGTGTCAGGTGCATCGTTTACCGTTTGAGCTTTTGATCGTGGCAATGGCGATTGCCATGATCACGTTGCTAGGACGATGTTGAATGGAACAAACCCGTCGACGGATTGATGAACAAGTGATGGATTGCCGTCGTCCGCCAGGCCTTTGGGAACCACACGAACTGACCCGCGGCGATTGCCGAATCCGGCGAATAGACAAGTCGGACGCCGGTAGCGCGTAAGCACCACAACATCCAGATGCACGGAGTACAAAACTAGTCAAAATCGTGCAAGCCCGGTTGTCGCCAATTTAGGATTCCAGTCCGCTAGCAGGCCGTGCACAAGCAGCGGCGGCCACGCTTTGGCGAACGTGGTTAAAAGAGGCGATGAAGTAAACTAACCCTTGATCGGACCTAAAGCGATTCCAGGAAACCGTTCACCATTTCCAGAGTTTTGTCGGCGCGTGACCAATGGATCAGGTGTCCAGATCCCAGTACTTTCACCAGCAGACTCTTTTTGAGCGCTGCGGCCACGGCGGTCGCGTCTTCATCGGCGAGCATGCCACCGGACTTTTCATCGGCTTGCAGGATCAATGCGGGGCATTCGACGCGACGCAGAACCTCATCTTGGTGAAAATCGGCCAGCCAGCGGCCGGCGACGATCGGCTTGAGTACATCGGGGTCGACGGATGTCAGGCACTTCGCGACAAACCGCAATGAGACGGGATCGCGCACATCGCCGAGCCGAATCCAGTGCTCGTCACCGGGGCTGCCAATCAACATTTCCGCCAATTGCTTGGCCAGGTTGTCGGTGTCCAGGCCGCGGCCTACCAAGCCGTGGATACCATTGAACAGACTGAAAAATGACGTTTCCTTAATCTGCTCGCCCATCGTATCGAAAGGCGGGTCCTCCATGATAATGGCCCGTACTTGGCCGGGCAGTTCGGCAGCCACGGCGGCGGCTACCATCGCGCCCAGAGAATGCCCATGGATCACGCACGGCTCGTCCATGGCGTCACGCACGAATTGGACCATGTCGCGCACGTAGTCGCGGACGAGATAGTGTCCAGGCGCGCGTTGCGATTTTCCGTGGCCGCGCAGGTCGGGCGCGAAGATCTGCCAGCGGCAAGACAGGGCGGGGAACAACGGGGCGAAGTCTTGCCAACATCGCAGCACGCCATGCACCATGACCAACGGCGGGCCGTGGTCGGGGCCTTCCGCATAGTTAAGACCCACTTCGTCGCCCACGAACATCTGTTGTTGGAACACGAAAGTCTTCTAGATCACCAGGGTGAAAAATGGAATAGAGTGATTGTTCCGCGAAGCCAACGACGACCCTCCAACTCCCCGTTGGCACGGGCAAGCGGTTGAACGATCTATTTAGTAGACAGCCTTGAAGCGCCGCCGTACACCCGAGTTACTTCACAATATCGAGCAATTCAATCTCGAAGATCAGCATCGTGTTCGGTTCGATTCCGGGGCTACCTCGTTCGCCATACGCCAAATCCGACGGCACGAACAGTTGCCATTTGTCGCCGACTTTCATTTTCTGCAGTGCTTCCGTCCACCCGCGAATGACGCCCTGAACTTCAAATTCGGCCGGCATCTTGCGAGCATAGGAACTATCGAATTCCGTTCCGTCGATCAGCGTGCCGCGATAGTGCGTCTTCACCTTGTCCGTCAGTTTCGGTGTCTTTCCCTTGCCCGACTTGATCACTTTATACTGCAAGCCGCTGGCCAGAGTCTTCACGCCAGGCTTCGATTTGTTCGCTTTTAGATATGCGCTACCTTCCTTCTTGTTCTTTTCCAACAGCTTCTTGATGCGGCCTGACTGGGCCGTTCGAACTTCCTTCTGAAAGCTCTTCATTGCCTCTTCCAATTGGTCTTTGGTCAATGAAGGCTTGGCCTTCGCCAGCGCATCCTTCATTCCTTGGATGATCACTTCCGTCTCCAAGTCGACGCCGGCGTTGAGGATATTCTGGCCGATGTCGTAGCCAATGGCGTAGCTCATCTTGCCCGTTGCCGATTTCGGCACCTTGCCGCTCGACTTGGGAGCGGGAAGATCCGAGCCCTGGGCCCATACTGGTTGAGTCGCGAGGGACGTCAGAAGGAAAACGCCGGTCACCAAAACGGATAATCTCATGGTTGGTTGTCTCCGACCCGTGAGTGGGACACGGGATGCTGAAAAGGCGGGTAGGTTCATGGAAAACGCTGAAATCTTGATTTATTGTAGCTTGTTCGTTCCAGTTTTGGGTGTGGGTGGCGGCAAGACAAGCCCCACATTCGACATAACCCGCAATCCATGGCCGTACCCCCTGTAAAGACTTGAAATTTTTGGCCCGCCACCCTACGCTGAACGTGCTTTGGCGTAACGGCTTCCTTCCCTTTTTAACCACCCACCAGGTTTCCATGAGCAAAAACCTACTCACATTCACCGTTCTGTTTGGAGTGATCTTGTTAGCTTGTTCCGCCCATGGGCAGGATCCAAAGCAGGACGTACCGGCGACCGACGCCGCGGCCAAGGACGCCGGTGAACCGAAGGTCGAGGAATCGGGACAGCTTGCCGGCCATTCCTATCACGGTGAGGCGTTCAATGAAGGCCCCCGCCAAAAGGCCTACTTGATGGGCGGAACGGGCAATGTTGAATTCCCGGTTACGACCAAAAATGAAGAAGTTCAAAAATTTATTAACCAAGGCGTCGGCCAATTGCATGGCTTCTGGACGCTGGAAGCCGAACGGTCATTTCGGCATGCGGCTTCCTTGGATCCCAAATGCGCGATGGCCTATTGGGGCGCGGCGCTGGCGAATCTGAGCAATGATAAACGCGCCAAGGGGTTCATTGCCGAAGCGGTGAAACTTCGCGAAAACTGCGACGAACGAGAGAAGATGTATTTGGACGCGTTGAACGCCTACTTCAAGGCCGGCAGCTCGAAACGCAAGCAGCGTTCCGAGCAGTACACCAAAGCGCTGGAAGAAATCCTGGCCAAGTATCCGGACGACCTGGAAGCCAAGGCGTTTTTGGCTCTGCAAATCTACCGTAATCGTTCCAGCAGCATTCCCATCGTTAGCTACTTCGCGGTGGATGCTCTGATCAAGGACATCATTGCAGTCAAGCCGCTTCATCCGGCGCACCATTTTCGTATTCACCTGTGGGACGGACGGAAACCCGAACAAGCGCTCACGTCGGCGGCCGTGTGCGGCCAAGGTTCGCCGGGCATCGCCCATATGTGGCATATGCCGGGGCATATTTATTCACGCGTGAAACGCTATCAAGACGCCGTCTGGCAGCAAGAGGCTTCGGCCCGCGTCGATCACGCCCACATGATGCGTGACCGCGTCCTGCCCGATCAGATCCACAACTTTGCTCACAACAACGAGTGGCTGATTCGCAACATGATCTACATTGGCCGCGTTCATGACGCGGTCAATCTGGCCAAGAATATGGTCTCGTTGCCCCGTCATCCTAAGCACAACACGCTTTCTCGGCGCGGCAGCACTTATTACGGCCGGCTCAGGCTGTTCAATGTACTCTCGAATTTCGAATTGTGGAAAGAGACCATTGAGTTATGCGACAGCGGGTATTTGGAACCCACGGAAAAAGAAGACGAGCAAGTCAAGCGATTGCAGTATTTGGCCACGGCCCATTTTCGCGGCGGTGACGCGGCAAAGGGTGAGACGGCATTGGGCGAAATTCAGACACGGTTCGATAAGCAAACGAAAGACCGGGACAACGCCGTCGCGGAAGCGGAAAAGAAAGTTATAGAGCAGGGAAAAGAGCAGAAAGACATCGATAAGGCGAAAAAGGCTGCGGAGAAGAAGTTCGCCACTAAGATTCGTAATCTGGAAAAAGCGGTCAAGTTTGTCCGAGGCCAACGAGCTTTCGCCCAGGGCGACGCCGAACTCGCGGTTACTTTGCTGACGCAGGCGGGAGCCAACGCAACCTTGCAAGCTAGGGCCAAGTTGGCCGCTGGAAAGACGGACGAAGCCCTCGAACAGCTTCGCAAATACTCCGAATCGAAGCGTAACGAAGTTTTGCCACTGACGCATTTGATTGCCGCTTATTGGCAAGCGGGAAAACGCGAAGAAGCCGGTGAAGCGTTCAAGAAGTTGCGTGACCTTTCCTCGTCCATCGATTTGGATGTTCCGCTGTTTGCTGACCTGGGCCCGATTGCCAAAGAGCTGGGCCATCCGGCCGATTGGCGAGTCGTCAAGCCACTGGCCAGCGACATTTCTGAACGTCCCGCCTTGGATTCGCTAGGGCCGTTTCGCTGGCAGCCGTCGCCGGCACCCGCGTTCGCCCTTCAGGATGAAAAGCAGGCCGTGTTCGCCTCCAAGCAACTGCGAGGAAAGCCGCACGTGCTGATCTTTTACTTGGGATTTGGATGTCTGCACTGTGCCGAGCAGTTGCAAGCCTTTGGGCCGGTGATGTCCGATTTTGAATCAGCCGGCATTTCGATGTTGGCCATCAGCAGCGACGATCACGAGGGACTCAAGCGGTCGGTCGAGAACTACGATGGCGGCCCGATGCCGATTCCGCTGTTGGCGAATGCCGAAATGGATGTTTTCAAAACCTACCGAGCGTTCGACGACTTTGAGAACCAGCCGCTTCACGGCACTTTCATCATCGACGGCGACGGGATGGTACTCTGGCAAGATATCAGCTACGAACCGTTCATGGACCATAAGTTCGTGCTGAAGGAAGCCCAGCGATTGTTATCACAGCGTGGCCACGCCTCCGCGACCTGCAAGGTCGAGGAGCCCACGACTGTTGAAGCTGAAGCTGAAGCTGAAGCCGTGGAAAAGTAGATCGTCGCGTTACGAAGTACTCATGGCGAGCCCCGGCGTTAGCCAGCCCGGTTACGCCGTTGTAAGGCGGCCTTCCAACTGCAGCAATCGCTTTTTCATCTTCAATCCGTCAGGCGCTGAATAACCGCCCAAGCCGCCCGCCCCGAGTACTCGGTGGCAGGGGACAATAATTGGAAAACGGTTATGGGCCATCACGTTTCCGACCGCCCGCGCTGCTCGAGGCGAACCCGCCTTGGCCGCCAGTTGTCCATACGTAAGCGTGTCGCCAAAGCCGATTCGTCGGCAATGGTGTACCACGCGACGTCCAAACGGCGTCAATCCGACTTCTGAAAGTTCCACGTCCAGGAAATCGTCGGGCTCGCCATCGGCGAACCTCTGCAGCCGTTCGATTAGGTGGCTGGTTATCGAGTCGGTGGAATCTTGCAGGTTGGTTCGCGCGCCAATCGCCGCGAGCGCGGCCGAACGTGAACGGCGGCCAAATGTCAAGGCCACCACCTGTTCACAAGAGACCGCCAGGGCGAACCAGCCGAGTGAACTTCGGAAAGTCGCAATAAAAGCCTCGTTATCGTCAATCTCGTGCATCCTTGGCGTCCGTGTTTCATTATGCCGGTTTGTCAACAGGTCCTGAAGCCATACAATTCACTAACTTGATTCATGCTATCGCGCGGGCGGCTTTGACACCATGAGCGGCCCCATTTTATACTGCACTTTAAGACATCCATTCTTTGGATTTCTCGAACGCAGGAAGCGATTCTAATCTACCCTTTCCACGAAAGGATCTTCTGTGATGAGCCGCTACGCAAGTTGCAGTGACGATTTTTACGTCAATATGAACCTCAACACGGAGATGGATCTGCCACAAAGTCGTGAGACCGTTTTGCACTTTTTCGAACAAGTGCAGAAAAAATATCCCAAAATGCGCAATTTTTATGGTCGCGAGCGCAACGAATTTGTGCTGGAAGAAGACAAGGATCGGGGAAACTATCGGTGGGCCACGGTCGACCCGCGCCGAATTTGCTCCGGCGCGGTGAACCCGGAATCCGTCGACGACGCGTTCGAGCAACATCGGCTGGTCCTGGACTTGGTTCCCTATTGCCTGTCGGTATCGCCGCTAGACTGCGAATCGCTCAACGTGATGTATGGATTTGATTTCACGTATCGGGGGAACCATAGCCAGTTGTTGGCCGAAGCGCTGGGCGTGATTCCCGCCTTCGACAAGATGACCGAAGTCTCCGGCATGACGCTGCTGTGTAATGAACCGTCGATTCAGTTCGCGATGGACGAGGATTGCCGCATTCAATGCCGATTGAGTATCGAAACTCGCACCAGCGCCTACCACGTGCGAACCGGCGAGTATCCGGAAGAGCAATTAAGCGTCTATTTCACGGCGCGCCGTTACGGCAGTTTGGATGCCGGTGAAACTTACTTGTCGGCCATGGAACGCTTGTCGCAAATCTGCGGCGACATGATCGACAACTACGTGATCGAAAACGTCCTGCAGCCGCTGCAGCAGACGATTGCGATCAAATAGCCAATCGTTGCCGTGGTGCGAGGGAGGCGGGTAGTGTGATCTCGTTGCAGGATCGATTTGCCGGCTGTCTGTGCGGATTGATGATCGGCGATGCGCTGGGAGCCCATGTTGAGGGTCAGCCTCCGAATTACATTTCGCGCATTTATCCGGCGGCGGCAAACATCCTCAGCAACCCGCCGCCTGCGCCGTGGTACTACACGGATGATACGCAAATGGCGATCGGTGTGGCAGAATCGCTGGTTCGAGATCGGCAAATTGTCGAGAGTACCTTGTGCGAATGTTTCGTCGCCAATTACGAACCGCACCGAGGCTACGGTCGTGGCGCGCGGCGCGTTTTGGGTGCAATGGAGGATCAGGAAGACTATCGGGCGTTGGCGGAACGAGTTTTTCCCGGCGGTTCCTACGGCAATGGCGCGGCCATGCGAGTCGCTCCGGTCGGTTTGGTTTTTCATCAGAACTTGGACGAGCTTGCCGAGCAAGCAGAGCGATCGGCGCGACCCACGCATACCCATCCGTTGGGGATTGAAGGAGCTCAATTGCTTGCTTTGGCGGTCGGCACTGTTGTCGCCAGTGGAGATAAATTCGAATCTCCGCATGTTTTCGACCTGCTGCTGGAGCGTTGCCGGAACGCGGAGTTTCGCGATCGCATAACTTGCGCGACCCATCTCAAGGACGAGCAAGAACTGAGCCAGCTTGGCAACGGGATCGCCGCGCTCGATTCCGTCGTCACTGCGATTTCTTGCTTTCTGTTCTCGCCAGATTCCTACGAGCAGGTGGTTGCCCGCGCTATCTATCTTGGCGGAGATACCGATACCATTGCCGCCATGGCGGGAGCACTGGCCGGAGCGCATATTGGAATCGAAGGCATCTCGCAGCGGCTTCTCGACAGCGTGGAAGATGAAATCAAAGGACGTTCTTATGTCTTGCAACTCGCAAAACAACTGTCCGAGATTGTAGGCTAGGCCGAGACAATCCCCTTGAGTTGGGACGAGCGGGCACTAATCCCTCTTAAGCGAATCAACCTCTTTGCGGGTGATTTCTTCACTCCACGCCACGAAACTCATCTTGCTGTTCGCAAACGCCGTGGCCAGATCTTGGTCGTCCACGCCGCTCCAGGTGACTCCTACTTTGACCGCTTCCCAATTGGCCGCAAAATCATCGACCACCGAAACAGAAAACTCTTCGTGGCGCATGGGAGCCAGCTTCAGAAACGTCAGTCCCGTGCCGCAGTATCCCAATGGGTACTTCTGCCACTTGCCGTTGCTCTTGAACTGCATGCCGTGGATCAGCATCCCTTTCGGCAATGGGGGCGAAAATGAGTCAGGCGCGTATCCCAAATAGCCAATGGCCCGGTTGTTGTGATTCCAAAGTTTGAACGTCAGCGAACAGGCTTTGGTCGATATCGCTACGCCAGTCAGTTCAAGCTGAGGTGGTTTTAACGGCGCGGGCTTTGTTTCCTCACGCTCAGAATCTCGCGGCTGGGGTGGGCGATCGACTGGTGGCTGGGCAAGCACCTCGTGTCGAAGACCGATGACCACCACGATCAGCATCGCATATCGTAGGATTGAATTGAGCATGCCATTCTCCCAGATGTTCGAAATTCCACCGCCTTGTGTCTGAGACGTCGCAATCAGGCAGAAAGTTCCCATTGACTGAATTCTCGTTTCCCAGCCAGCGGCTGGAGGATTTCTGTTCGAACCTCACGACCATCTCGTGCAGGGTCGCCATAGATTTTTGCCGAGTTATCGTGCGAACCATCCGGGGCAAGTCGCGTCTATCTCTGTACGGAAGACGGGAAACAACACGCGAGCGGGCGGTACCTGCCAGCAAAACTACAGCCGGAATAGACCAATGATTGACCTGCAACTCAAATCGGAACAATTTCGCATGACGGGATTTGCCTCGCAAGTAACTAATTTGCCCCCGTCTAATCGCCTGCAATGGTGACACCCAGAAGAATGCCTTGGAAAGGCTCGGTGTCATGGCGGCATCGGGCCTTTTTTCGTGCAACTTCCGAATCAACACAATTTTTGTAACAGCATGGGCTGGTAGCTGAGACGGCATAGCGTCGGTCTGAAGAACCGGAGACGAGGATTCGAGCGCCTCCCGGCCCACTTCGCGCACAACACGGCACGGCGTCACAACATGGCACAGCGTCACAACATGGTGCGAATAACACAAAGCTGCCCCGTTCGTCTAACGGTTCAGGATCGCGGGCTTTCAATCCGTGGATAGGGGTTCGATTCCCCTACGGGGTACTTTATTTAACTAATCAGAACGTAGCGAAGCCTGGTCATCGCGCCTGGTCGGGGGCCAGGAGATCGCAGGTTCAAATCCTGCCGTTCTGACTGTTAGGACCAGCCGGGCCGAAGTGCCGGCTCGCAGTTGGTCCCGCGAATAACAAGCACTGGTCGTCTAGCGGCAAGATACCGCCCTCGTAACGCGGCGACGTGGGTTCGATTCCCACCCGGTGCTCTCGCGTGTTTGAAAATGGATGCGTAACTCACGACGAAAATGGATGCGTAACTCACGACGAAAATGGATGCGTAACTCACGACGAAAATGGATGCGTAACTCACGACGACGTGATCCGGTGTGGCCAAACGGTAAGGCGGCGGCCTGTTAAGCCGACGAGTGAAGGTTCGATTCCTTCCACCGGAGCTTTGAAAAGATGATACGGAAGGGCAAGCCAACGGGTGATGGCAGCCGCTTCGAAAGCGGTCGAGCGACAAGCCTTGAGGGTTCGACTCCCTCTCCTTCCGCTGACGTTCAAGGGATCGGCCCTTGATACGACCTAGTCCTGTGGCCCAGCGGCGAAGGCGGCTCTCTTACAAAGAGCGGATCGGGGGTTCGAGTCCCTCCAGGACTACTTCAAGTCGGGTCGGCCCAAAAGCGGCTGACACACTCATGAACGTTCTCGCTTCGGGGACGCCGCTTTTTCATGGCACGGTGCGCCAACTCGGCAGAGCGACCAAGCTCAAAACTTGGTGGATGTGGGTTCGACTCCCTCCCGTGCTACTAGAAGAGTTCACTCTTCTTAGACCTGGTCCTTGGGATCCCGGTATCGACGCGCCCGCAGGTGCCACGGGCGAAGAAAAAAACACCTACACGGTCGAATACGACCGCAACTTCCAACTCGCCTCGCCCTCCGGCACGCAGCAGCTTCAACACGAGTTCGAGCAATTGCAGCGCGGGCGGCTCAAGCTAAAAGGCCAATTTCCGCAGGCTCGTTAATTCGATTTCTTCGCAGCGGCGATCACTCGCCGCTTTTTTTAATCTTGGGTCAGTCGCCTTTGCGGTCCAGTTCCGAGAACAACTCCGCGACCGAAATTCGCAATCCCGGTAACACGTCGCCGCCGTCTAGTGCTTGGGTAACATCAAGGTCCGTCGAGTCATCCGCGGAAGTGAAGACCGTGACAACTCGCTGCTCTGGTTGAACGATCCAAACCAATTGGACTCCCGCCTTAAAATACTCACGGCGTTTTCGCTGCATCTCAGCCGGCGTATTCGTTCGGCTTATGATTTCGACTGCAAGATCCGGATACAAGTCGGGAACCGGGTCGCGCGGCAGCTGCCGGTCGGGAAAGCGGTCCCAGGAGGCGTAGGCGACATCCGGGATTCGCACTAGGCCAGGAAACAGCCGCATCATGCCGTCCGGTCCGGAAATTACGCCGAGGTTACGGGGAATCACATGGGCACGAAGAAAAGTCATCAACGCGCCCGCCAGAATTGACTCGATATAGCCCATGGCCTTTTCCACCAACACGCCGTCCACAAGTTCGCAGAGCCGGTTGTCGATGGCTTCGGCGTCGACTACGTCCTGTTCGGTCGCCGTGCCAAGCGGCGGCTCGGACCGAATTCGATCGAGCGGTACTCCACCGAGCCGGGCGACAAGTTCGCCCAACGTTCCCGTCACCGGTTGGTCGTCAACGTACGACATGTATCTTATTTTCCGCGTGTTGTCATTAACTGAGCGGATATGCCCCCTCTAGATCTCCCAGAACAAAGGGTAGGAAACCTACGAGGGAAGGAATTACTCGTACTGCGGGTGATAGCCTTCCACCTTCAGTGGAATTCGGTACAGGCTGACGTCCACGGTAACGTATAGAACGCTCTTTTCGTCGCCGATTCCGAATTCGACGTTGCTCGGCAGGCCGACGGGCGGGTTGTCGACGCTGGTCTTTTGGTTCGGCGGTCCGGTGGGAATGAAGGCGACTTCCTTGCCCTTTTTGTTGACCACCAACACGCCCGGACGGCTAGGCGTGCGAATGGTCAGATAGACGTTTCCCTTCACGTCGACGCACATGCCGTCGCAGCCCTTTTCGGCACCAAAGTCGACAAACGTTTTTCGCTCGCCACTGACCAAACCGTCTTTGCCCAACGGAAAGGCGTAGATCTTCATGTCGCCTTGGGCCGGCGGTTCCTTGGTCGCGTCGATCTTGTCGGTGCCGTTGTCATGTTCGGCCACGTACAGCCATTTGCCGTTGGGGCTGATGGCGATCCCGTTGGGCTTTTTGATATTGTGCGTGACTTCGACGACAGTGCCTTTTTTGTCGATGCGGTAAACGGCCCGATGCTCCAACTCGCGCGGTTCGTCACCGACGTATCGCGGATCGCTGACATAAAGGCGGCCGTGGCTATCCAGACAAATGTCATTGGGTGCGTTGAACCGTTTTCCCTTGTAGTTGTCGGCGATAACGGTGTGCTCTTTCGTCTTGACGTTCCACTTTCCGTAACAGCGTCCGCCGCCGTCGGCTCCTTCACAGGTTAGCAAGAATCCTTCGGAATTGAAGATCATCCCGTTCGACTTTCGGCTGTCGTCGGCGAAGACGGTCGTCTTTTTGGTCTTCGGATCAAATCGCTGGATCATGCCGTGGTCTTTGCCCATGGGGATGTCCGAGAAATAGATGCTGCCGTCGGGAGCGACCGTGGGGCCTTCGGTCAACCCGCCCGAGATGTCGGCGCTGCGCGTGAACAACAGTTCCAACTTCGCACCAGTGGGGACGATCTTCTTGCCCGTTGGCACGGGAACTTCCGCGGCGGTTGAGGAAATTGCGGCAACGGAAAAAAGCAGTACGGCAATACATGGAACGAGGCAGCGCATGTCAAAATCCTTGAGCCAAAGAATGTTGTGGAGGAATCAATTTCACACAACGAACAGCATAATCCGCGGCAAGCCAAAAGTCACTTATGCGCATGAAAGTCGTGCGCCACTTCCTCCCCAGGTTGTGGTGCAGCCGTCTCGGCTGCAATGGGCAGGCGGGACGCCCGCACCACAATTTTTCCCTTACATTTACATATTACATACTGTCATTTTGGAATCAGCAGCAAGTAATCCAGGCCGACCATATACGCCTTCTTGGCCGAATCGTTGGCTCCGATCAATTCCAGAGTCAGCTCATGCTTGCCGGACGTGAGCTTCCGCGTGCCGAGTTGCAACCGGCCGGTTGTGCGGACGTCGGGATAATCGTACAGATCGACCGGTGATCCCAGCGCCGTGTTGTCCAGCAGCAGATTGATGATGCCGTAGTCGCGCGCCGTCGTGAGGGCCGTGACCACATCGAACTGACCGCCTTCATCTAACTCGAACTCAAGTTTCAGCCGAGCACGCGGCTTGGCCCCGGTCCAAAACAGTTGCTTGTTGCCACTCCAGCGATCCTTGCTGAAACCGGACATGTTCTGCGCGCTCGTTTTGCCGGCGTCGACGCTGACGACCTTCATCGATTCACCTTCGATCGCTCCGGCAACACGTCCGGTCGATTCGTCAATGGCGGACGCCTCTCCGCGATCGGATCGCTTTGCCCGCCCCTGAAACGGTGTCGGCTGAGCCTTCTTCCATTCTTCGAGGTCGACCTTTTCGCGTTGATGGAGCAACACGAAGGCACCCTTCATGCCCCCAATAACAATGTCAGGTAGCTTGTCGTTGTTAACATCTTGGATGCTTAGCTGTCGCCCGATGCCGGATTTTTCGCCCGCTTTGTAAGGCAGCCAATCGACTCCTTTGTCCGTTCTCACCAGCCGAAACCAATAGACAACGGCCCCCGCGTCCCACATGGGGCTCTGTCGATGATGCGACCAATACGTCTTGCCGGTGACGATGTCCTTCAGGCCGTCGCCGTCCATGTCGACCAGGTTCACCGAATGCAGTTCGCTAAAAACGACCCCGTATCGGTTGAGTTCGGGGCGGTCACCCATGATCAGATGGTGCTTGAATGAGACGCCGTCTTCGCCTTTTAGTTGCTCGTACCACGCCAGGCCAAAGTCATGAGCCGCGTGGCTGGTGATGACGTCGTTGTCGCCATCGCCGTCGACATCGTAAGCCAGCATGTCCGCGCCGCCGTATGAATTGGTGAACGGCGTCTCGTGTAGCATCCAGCGGCCAGCGTCAGGATCGCTTTTCGGTTGTTCGAGCCAGCCTTTCGAAAAGATCACATCCGCCCGCCCGTCTCCATTCAAATCGCCGACGCCTAGTCCGTGGCCAAAACGTTTGGAGGCAATTTGTTCGGAGATGGGATGGAACTTCCAGGCTTCGAATGGCCGCTCCCAGTTCACCGTGGCAAAGCCGAAGAAGCCGTCGCGCGTGCAGATCAGTTCGGGCCGCTTGTCGCCAACGAGATTCATGAACTGCGGGGACTCGTTGGATACCCAATCGAACACTTGATGCTTTTTCCAATGATGATCGAATCCCTTGGGCGTCGGATTTTCGTACACAAAGGCCGGCGTGCCGGGAAAACCGACCACAAACACATCCCGCCAGCCATCGCCGTTAAAGTCGTAGGCCCAGGAAAAGAAATTGTTGGCATATCTCTCGCGGTCTTGCGGCACCGGCTTGTAGATTTCGTGCTTTTTGGAAAAATCCGGACCGGCATACCAATACGGCCCGCAGACGACGTCGCCCTGGCCGTCGTTGTTGAAGTCGCCCGCGTTGGCACCTTCGGAAAAATATTTGTCTGATAGTTGCCGAGTTTCAAACGTGTCCAGGACTCGCTCGGCGGCCGGGGCCGTGATGATGTTACCGGACAACAACACGAGGAAGGCGGCCGCGGTGACAGTGGTTGAATGAGCCAGCGACATGGGTGTCTCCTAGATTAAACGAAGCGGCAACAGCACGGAGAACAGCCTAGATCGAAGTCTTCTACTTCGCAACATGCACTTCGTTGCGGCCCGACGAGTCGGCCGCCGCGCGGGCCATGCCTTGAGTATTGAACTGCATCGTGATCCGGCCATCGTGGCTGACGGCGATGATACCGCCCCGTACTTTGTGCGTCGAATCAGTCAGAATCGAACGGACGGCGGCGTCCAGCGAATCACCGCGGTAGGCCATTCGTGCGGAAACATCGAAAGCGACCGCGCCACGAATGTAGTCTTCACCGATGCCCGTACAGGAAACCGCGCAGGTATCGTTGTCAGCAAACGTGCCCGCGGTAAGAATCGGCGAATCGCCAATGCGGCCAAACTTCTTGTTGGTCAGTCCGCCGGTTGATGTTCCGGCAGCCAAATTGCCGTGTCGATCGAGTACAACGCAGCCGACGGTTCCCATTCGCGTATCGTCCCTTCTGGATTTCTGCTTGTCCGCTGCTTGAACTCTTTCGAGCTGCTCACGGCGGTACTTTGTGGAGAAATGCTCGTTGGACACACGCGAGATTTGCTGGTTATCCTTGACCTCGTCCGCGAACCGCTCGGCTCCGTCGGTGACTAGCAAAACATGCCGCGTCTCGGTCATTACTAGACGTGCGAGCGAAATCGGATTGCGAACCGTGCGCACTCCACCGACCGCTCCGCCGGCCCGCGTGCGGCCGTCCATGATCGACGCATCGAGTTCGTGATTCCCGGTGGCATTGAAGACCGCTCCTTTTCCCGCGTTAAAGTACTCGGAATCCTCCAACACGCGGATCACCGTCTCAACAGTGTCCAAGCCGGTGGCCCGGTCCTTGAGCATGCGGACGCCCTTGTCTAAAGCCTGCTGAAGCACCTTCGTTTGATTGGTCCGCCATTCGTCGCTTCGTGGTGCCCGGCCCGCGCCGCCGTGAATCACGATGGCGTATTCAATCTTCGAAGTTTTGGCATCTGCGGACTTTGATTGCGCCGAACAAGTACTCGCGCCGAGCAACGCCACGACAACGATTGCGAACCATGATGTTTTCACGTGCGGGCCTGCCTTTCGCTATTCACTTTTCTTCTTCGTCTGTAATCTTCTCCGAATCATTCACGACAAATGAATCGACCACGCCCGGTTCGGCGGCACCCGATTCGGCCACCACTTCGCCGCCGTAAAACGATTTTATTTTGAATCGCTTTTTGAACCACGTGGTAATGCGTCGCCGGTAGAGAAACCGTAGCGGCGGGATAAGAATCGTCAATCCAACAAAGTCGGTCAGCAGCCCGGGTGTCAGCAGCAGCGTGCCAGCCAGCAGAATGAGCATTCCATCCAGCATGGAGTCGGTTGGCATCTGACCCGCGGCCAGTTCTTCTTGAATCCGCCGGAATGTTTTGACGCCTTGTTGCTTCGCCAGCCATGCCCCCAGCAGGCCGCTTGCAATGACCAAGCCCCATGTCAAGAACGGGCCCCCGGCGTATGCACTCATGAGCAACAGCAGTCCCAGCTCGATTAGCGGGACCAGAACGAACAGCAGAAAGAGTTTCGCAAACACGTGGTGCCTTGCCGTTTCGACGGGCATTCAATGGGGGCGGTTAGACCGCGTCCCATTCTACCGTCGGCTGGGCGCTTCGTCTGCTGCCTTGAATTGAGATGACAAGGTGGCCAGACGGTCGGCTTCCGTCGTGTTGCCCATTTGCCGATGCATACTGGCCAGGTTGCCATAGGCCGTTCCGAGTGCCTTTTTCGGCGCGACGCCGTCCTCCACGGCCTTTTTCACGAGTTCGGTGCCTTGCTTGGTCAGATCCAGGGCTTTTTCCCGTGAGTCAACAAACCAATAAGAAACACCCATCGCCACGAAGCGGTCGCCGTGAATGGCCCGATCCAAGGCTGGCACGGTTGCTCTCTCGAGATGCTGCCGTGACTTCTCATACCAGGAAACCGCCTCGGTGTGATTGCCATGATGCGTGGCGTGAATCGCACCCAACATGAAGTAGACACGGCCCGCGAGGTAGTCAGGCTTGTCGCTTGATCCGGCATCTTTTTTGGACGCATCCAAAAAGCTCAGTGCCCGGTTCGCCCACTCCGACGCTTCCACCGGCAGCTTGCGATTGTGCTCGATGATCGACGCGCTCAACATCGCTTCACTTACCACACGTCGAACGTAGATAGCGAACAACGGATCAGCACCGTCGGCCAATAAAGATTCGGCATCTTTCAAGGCTCTTTCCGCGATCACTTTGGGGCTGCCCAAGCTGGTGACGTGAGCCAGCAAGGTGAGTGCTTGACGTTGAACTTTCAGCCGCAACGTTAGGTCGCCGCTTTCATTTTCTATTAGCTCGTTGGCAATGACTTCCGCCGTTTCGAGCCATTTCGGAACGACCTCTTTCTTGCGACGCCAACTGCCCAACGCAACGTTTCTAGCCGCGCCAAGGTGCGCATCCAATAGGACACGTTTCGCGGCGCGGCGGACGACGAATCGGTCTTCGTTGGCCAAGGGAACGGCCAGCCGAATTGCCAGCAGGTGCTTTTCCATGGCCGCCTTGAAATCCGGTTTCGGCCCCGACGCCAACAAGTCGCCCAACTGGCATTCAGCACGGGCTCGGAAATGCTCCGGCGCGTTGGCAATCCGCAGCGCGCTTTCCGTGGCGGCGATCGCGTCCTGGTGCCGATGGGTTCGGGCGAGTATTTTTGCCCTGGTTAGACGATAGGCGGCAGACCGACTGTTGACGCTTTCCGCCGCATCGATGTGCTTTTGCGCCAGTTCCAGCTTGCCTGTTTTCAAGAACCGTTCGGCCAACAGCCATTGAATGTGTGGGTTGCGGGGTTCCAGTTGGGCGGCGTATTGCAAGTCGGAGATGTTCTGCTGCAACCGGTTTTTGGTGTCATACTCGGCGCGCAGGATGAAGGGCTCGGCCTGGATCGGCTCCAAGATGATTTGCGCGACGTGGGTTGTCTTGCCTTCGGCAAATCCAAACAAGATCCCCCGTTCCGGGTAGACACGTCCCAGAAGATTGCCCGATTGCTCAGGAATCGGCGCTGAAACGAGGTCGCTAATTTCGAGTTGGCGGCTAATTTCGTCAACCGGCGATGGCTTGTCCAGGTGCACCACGATCGAGGTGACGGTTCCCGCTTTGGCAATAATGTCGACCTTGGAAAATGGCTGGATGTCGTAGGTGAGAATCGTTTCCTCGCCTTCGACCGACTGCTGCGCGGGTTCTCCCAATAGTTTCTTGACTTCCATTACGGAAGTCTGGCTGGGTGTCACGTCCTGAAAGCTTGGCAAGCGAATGTCATCGCGCTGCGTCGAAGTGGTTGGCTGGGTGCCTGTGCGGCTAGGCGCGGGTGTCGCTCGCGGCTGCCACGCCGTGGCAACACCGCCTAATGCAAGCACCAACAACAGGCTGCCCAACGCTGGACTGTGTACCATCCGATGCACCATTTGTTGTTGGAAGAGGGCGAACGAGCTTTTGTTCAAACGCATGCCGATTGCTCCTAGGCAGTCGATCGAGCGGTCCAAGGAATCAGCGACCGCGCGCGGATCCACGCCCGCACGGAATTCGAGGCGAGTAGTATATCGTTCGATCCGCGAGGGTCTATACGGAATCTATCGACGAAGATCGGTGGAATGATCGGTTCGCTTCACCTAGCCCAAAAAGTCAAGCTGACCGTGCAGGTCACTTGCTAGCAAGTCGTCGATGTCGGGTAGTCACTTTCGGCGAATGTGACCTCCTGCGCTGGGACAAGTCACTTTCGGCGAGTGTGACCTAGTAATCCTCTTAGCTTGCTCGCGGCAGCTAGCTGGTCGAACTCCAACAACTCGATGGCGGAGCGAATTGCTTCGACCTGAGCGGGCGAGAAGGGGATCGGTGCCGTGTCGCTTGGCGGATTGGGGACAAGTGCAACGCCAATGCTCTCGATGAGCTGTTCGATTCCGAGCCCCATTTTCGCACTGACCTCCAGGCCAGGCGGGCGAATCCCGGGATGCGGCGGTAGATCGCACTTGTTGTGGACGATGATGGATTGCAGTGCCGATTTCAATATCTGCGGGCCGTCCGCTTCCCACGGCAGGCTCATATCAGCAACGAGCAACACGAGGTCGGCTTTGCTTAGTTCGGCGCGGGCCATTCCAATTCCCGTTGCCTCCAGATCATCCCGGGTGTCCCTGATTCCGGCGGTGTCGGTCACTTCGACGGACCACCCGTCGATCGCTGTCCGTCCCGCCAGTACGTCGCGGGTGGTTCCCGGCTGGTCGAAAACTATACTGCGCTGGTAGCCTAGAATCGCGTTAAGCAGGCTGCTCTTCCCCACATTTGCCTGCCCGGCGATAACGACTTTCCAGGGCTCCGTCAAATGCATCCCCGTCCGCGAATGGCGGTCCAGTTCGCGCAAACGTGCCTTGGCTTGGTCCGAATCTCCAGCTTGGATCAGCTCGGCGATGCCTTCAATTTCCGAACGCAGCGCGCCGTGAAGCTGGTTTAACAGCATTGTCGCCGTGCGCGAGGTGGGCGCTGAAGCGAGCGCGATACGGGCTTCCGCTTCGAACGCATCGCCCGCCGATATTTGGTGCCAATCTTGCCAACTGGTTTCCTGGCATCCTTCCGCGGCCAGCGCCGAAGTGATGGCGGTTGAGGCGGCGCGTCCGCCGTGGCAGTTGATCTCGATCGTCTGATCACCACGGCGGCAGACCACCACGTCTTCACCTGAGTCGCTAGCACCGCACCATCTGCCGAACAGAATCCGTCCGATCGCTGCCGTTTCTAGGGGCTTGCCCGTGGCGGGCCGAAACCGGCACGCGACTCGCTCCGTCGCCGTCGGGCCATCAACGATAACAGTTGCTACCGCGCCGCGGCCCGGGGGAGTTGCCAGCACGACGCGGTCGCAATTGGCGTCATCCGTCCGTCCGCTCATCGCTGAGACACCCGCGACGGGTGACGGGCCGAATAATAGATGCCCAAGGCAACAAGATCTTCGACCACTTCGGAATTGGGCAGATCGGCGAAACGCCGCCGGTCGCCGCCGGTGACAAAGATACGTGGAACCGTCGCCACGGTCCGCGCAAGCCGCGCCGCAATGGCTTGTACGGCGCTCGTAACTCCCAGCAGCACGCCGCTCTGAATGGCCGTCTCGGTTGTCTTTCCCAACGCGGCTACTTCGCTGGTGGCGTCGGTAGGAAGCACCCTTGGCAAGGCGTCCGTATCTTGCGCTAGCGATCTCAATTGCAGACTCACGCCGGGCAGGATGGCGCCACCTTGAAACACACCGTCCGCGGAAAGCAGATCGACGGTGATCGCCGAACCGGCATCAACCACGATGGCGGGTACACCGTCATTCCGCAGCCGGTCTGACCCGACGGCCGCCAGCAGCCGGTCTGTTCCGACCTTGGCGGTACTTTCAACATTGACTTCCAACGGTAAATCTTCGTGGGTAAGCAGCGCATAGGGATCGTTCGGTCGTAACGCGACCAGCATTTCGCGGAACCAGATTTCCGCTTCTCGATTGACGCTAGAAACGAACCAATTTGCAGGTCCCACATCCGGCGGGGAACCGGCAATCGATGCAACAACCGATCGGCACTCCACGTCGCGTTCAGAATTAAAGGTCAATGAAATCTGCCCTGATCGAAGGAAGCTCGGACGAACGGTGTCGTCCGACGCATAGCGAAACAGCTTGACCCGCGAATTACCGATGTCGACCGCGATAATGGAGTGGGCCAGATTCCGCGACGACATAATCTAGTCCCCACCGCTCAACGCCCGAGCGACCGCGCCGGTTAGCTCATTCAGTCCCTTGCCGGTGACCGAGGAAATCAACAGGACGGGGCAAGCGATCTGCTCCGCCAGTTCGCGCCTGACATCGTCCGCTCCCGGTAATTCCGCCTTGGTGACGGCGACAATCTCTGGACGGTCGCCCAGCGAGGCGTTGTATTTGACCAGTTCGCTTCGGATGGCTTGGTAATTCCCGATCGGGTCCGTGCCGTCCATCGGCGCGGGCTCGACAAGGTGTACCAGGATTCCGGCGCGTTCAATGTGCCGCAAAAACTCATGACCCAGTCCAACTCCCGAGTGAGCTCCTTCGATCAGTCCTGGAATGTCCGCCATGATAAAAGACCGATCGAGATCGATTTGCACGCGGCCGAGATTGGGATGTTTCGTCGTGAAGGGATAGGCGGCAATTTCGGGCCGTGCTTTCGAAAGGCGGCTTAGCAGGGTACTCTTGCCGGCATTGGGTTTGCCGATCAGCCCGACATCGGCGATGACCTTCAACTCCAAAATGAGAATCCGTCGCTCGCCTTCCTCGCCCGAACTCCGCTGCCGGGGCGATTGATTGGTCGACGACTTGAAGTGAGCATTTCCGCGACCGCCTTTTCCTCCCCGAGCCGCGACCACCGACTCGCCCAACGCCGCAAGATCTTTCATCGTGAAGCTTTCGTTGGCGTCGATCACAACGGTACCCGGCGGCACGAGGATGGTAAGCTCTTCGCCGCTACGGCCATGCCGCTTCGATCCTTCGCCATGCTTGCCGCGAGTGGCCTTCCACCGTTTGCGATGGGCCACGGTGGCCAGGTTGTTCACATCCTCCTCGGCGCGGATGACAACGCTGCCGCCGTTTCCGCCGTCGCCGCCGTCTGGACCGCCTTTGGGGACGTACCGTTCACGGCGGAAACTCATGCAGCCATCGCCGCCTTTGCCACCTTCGACTTCGATTTGAACGCGATCGACGAACACGATTTTTACCTTGTGGTGCGGCCGTCTCGGCTGCTTTTGAACTGAACTGTGGTGCAGCCATCTCGGCTGCCTGGAGTTGTGGTGCGACCGTCTCGGCTGCGACGGGCAGGCGGGACGCCTGCACCACAAGTCGTCCTCATATCCGTTTGAACAAAAAAAGGACACCCCCGCAAGGATGTCCTTTCGCTGATTCGTAATGATCGCGGAGCGATCAACGACTAGCCGGCGGCGACGACGTTGATTCTACGTCCCTTCCGGTCGAACATAACCGTGCCCTCAATAAGGGCAAACAAGGTGTAGTCCTTGCCCTGGCCGACACCGGTACCCGGATGGAAGCGATTACCTACTTGGCGGATGAGGATATTGCCAGCAATGACCTTTTCTCCCCCATACCGCTTCACACCGCGTCGCTGGGCATTGGAATCGCGGCCATTACGGCTGGATCCTTGACCTTTCTTATGTGCCATTTCTCTCTCAACCCTGTGAGTTCAGTTGTAAACCCTTATTTTTATCGGTAAACCCACAAGTGATCAACCCGTTCTTTGATTTGCAGGCCGTCCGGCGTCATTTCCCAATAGGTTGGCTCGTAACGGAGCCGGAAATTGCGTTGAACGCCGTCCACATTGGCCTGAAATTCCCACAGGCTCCCGTCCAATTTCGGAGTTAATGTGATCGCTGCGGGAAGGTCGATTCCCGCTTTGGCAAACTCTTGCCGAATGGAATCAGGGAAAGTACCGGCCGTCAAATCGCGGCGAACGGTCGACTGCAGGGTCGGATCCACGATCCCGTCCGCGCTAAATAGCCAGGTTGGCTTGTCGTTTTGGGCATCGAATTCGAGGCCTGTAATGGAGGGGCCAGGGATCGAGTAGAACTTATCCAGAATTCGGACTTGCTCGAACGGGTCCTTCACCAGCGGAACGCCGAAGCGGATTTTGTCCACAACCTCGTCTTCAATATCGCCGGGCCGCCAGAAATTCAGTTGCAAGTTTTTGTAAGCGTAAACCGCTTTTCCGTTGGGCATTTCCACCATGCGAAAAGCATTCGTCAATCCACCGATATAGATCGAGGCAAAGTCGATGCGCGGATCCAAATCGGTCCAGGTCAACACGCCCCACAGGGAATGCTCGTTGTTTTCATCGGAAACCGGGATGCCGATCTGCTTCGAAATCTGCACCGAATTCAGCAGCGGAATGGCGGGATCTTCCTTGTCTTGAATCTGCGGCACCACCGTGGGAAGGACTCGATCCACATATTCGATCTTGCCGTATTCGTTGGTGGTCGGATGCTGCACCCAAGCTTCCATCACGACAATGGGGCAAAACCAATTGGGAATAAATTCAGGTGTCGCGGTGAGACCCGGAGTGGGCTCAACGCTGAAGGTAACGGGGCTGTTTTCGTCAGTTGGGTCGCCTTCGGGTTTGGGGGCCAGATCCTGGCCCGTGTTTCGAATCCGATAGACCATGTACCAGACGACCTTCCTTTTCAGCTTCCTGCTCTTGTGATCGGGAACCTCCGCCACAATCATCCGCAGGGGCTTGAAGGAAAACTCCAGCGTCCACACGGGGTGACGCAGCGTGACGCTCTTGGCCCGTTCAAAGATGGTGTCCGACTTGGGGGCATAATTCGGAACAAAATCTTTCGTTTGCAGTTCCCTCAGCCGCAGAGGACCGATGAACGTTTCGGCTTCTTCCGGGCGGGGTGGAGCGATGGTCAGAATGCCGGGCGCGAGCTTGCTCGGTTGTAATACGTCCTGGGCAGTGAGTTGAGAGGGCCCGCCGAGCGCGAAAATACCCAGCAGGCAACAACTTATGAAGAAACAGCGGTTCATGGGCATACCTGAACAGGACGTTCCGAAGGGAAATGTTTCAGCCTAGTATAGTTACGTCTTTTTTGGGCAGTCAAGTTTTCCGCCGGATCATGACGGTTAAACGGAAAGACGGGGGCTCTTTTCATTCGTCACGGCACGAAAACATTATTCCTGGGAGGCCATTTGGAACCGGAAACCAGCATCCATCCCCCAGTATTTCGAAGATCTCGCGTTCGAGGTGACCCGATGGCAGCTTGTTTCCGTTGGCTGTAACGTTTTGGCGTTATGTGGTTTGGCGTTAGACTAACAGTCAGCAAATGAAGTCCAGGTCCCAAAATAAGGGCCCAAACATGAATCTAAGATCACCGGGCTCCATACTCCTCATTTCCTGTTACGAGTTGGGCCATCAGCCGCTCGGCGTGGCCTTGCCGTTGGGATTTCTTCATCGGGCGGGATTCGAGCCAGACGCGCTGGACATTGCCGTTGAGGAGTTCGATGCCGAGAAAGTGGCCCGCGCGGGATTCGTGGGGATCTCGGTTCCCATGCACACGGCCCTGCGGCTGGGCGTCCGAGTTTCCGAGCGAATTCGGCAGCTCAATCCCGACTGTCACATCTGTTTCTATGGGCTCTATGCTGCCTTGAATTCCGATTACTTGTTGGCCCATGGTGCCGACTCGTGCATTGGCGGTGAATGTGAAAAGCCGTTAGTGGCCTTGGTCGAATTGATCGCGTCGGGAACGGGGGGCGATGTTGAAGGCGTGATTCGCCGCGGCAAAACGGCGCTGCCCGTGTTGGAGAAGCTGCCGTTCGCCGTGCCGAAACGGGATGCTCTGCCGTCGCTCGATAATTACTCACACCTCGAACACAACGGCGAGCGTCGAACGGCCGGTTATGTCGAAGCCAGCCGCGGCTGTTTGCATTTGTGTACGCACTGTCCCATTCCGCCCGTCTATGGGGGACGTTTTTTCATCTTGCCGCAAGATGTCGTGTTGGAAGATATTCGCCATCAGGTCCAGGCGGGTGCGACGCACATTACGTTTGGCGATCCGGATTTTCTCAACGGTCCCAAGCATTCATTGCGGGTCGTGCGGGCCATGCATGAGGAATTTCCGTCGCTGACTTTCGACTTTACCGCCAAGGTTGAACATCTGCTCAATCGCGGCGAGGACATGCCCGAGTTTGCCGCGGCAGGCTGTTTGTTCATCATTACGGCGGTTGAATCCCTCAGTGATCGGGTGCTGACGATTCTCGACAAGCAACACACGCGAGAAGATGTCGTGGCCGCCATGAAGTTCGTCCGCGACGCCGGCATCGCGCCGCGTCCGACGTGGGTAAGCTTCACGCCGTGGACCACGCTCGAAGACTTCCAGGAAGTACTGGAGTTTGTCGAAGCCAACGAGCTGATCCATCACATCGATCCAGTGCAATATTCAATTCGCTTGCTGATTCCTCCCGGCAGTTGGCTGGCCGAACACGAAGAGACACTGCCGTATCGCGGATCGCTCGATGAAGCGGCGTTTACCTATCGCTGGAAGCATCCTGATCCACAAGTGGATCAACTGCAGAAGAAAATAGCACGGCTGGTCGAACAAGCGGCTCAGGCGGAAGAGGATGCGGCCACCACCTTTTACCGAATTAAAGAGCTTGCCGGCGGGGTACATCCGGCTGCCGGCTCGCTACCATTGCCCGTGGACTACCAGCCAGCTCCGAGGATGACCGAATCGTGGTTCTGATGAGCGGAGCCAACCGAGGGTCAGTTAGACCCTCTCAATAAGTCGGTCGACGGCAACGCGACTGAGTCTGAATAAGGAATGTAAATGGAAACGGCAACCGCGATTGAAGAATTGCTCGGCCTCCAACGGCGGCCGGTCGCTGTCAAGTTTCAACCGTCCGCGCCCGAAGGCGTGGCGAAGCTCGACGAGTCGGCCGTGTCGGGCTGTACTTATTGGAAACTTGCCGCGGAAGGCCGCACGTTTTACACCGACTCGTCGGACCATTTTGGCTGCCCAATCGGTGCCCACACCCACGGGATCAACTTGCCCGACGATACGGCCAAGGAATTGGAAGGCCTGGTCGGTACGATGGTCGAACTGCAATATATCTCGATGGACGAAGTGCCGGGGATTCCCCAGCTCGAAGGCGAGTTTGGGGTAGCCGTCTACGCGCCGCTGTCCGACGCGACGTTCGAGCCGGATGCGATTCTTGTTTCTGGCAATGCCAAACAAATGATGTTGCTCGCCGAAGCTGCTCACGCGGCTGGTATTTCGAGCGACGCGTCGGTGATCGGCCGGCCGACGTGCGCCGCGATTCCAGCGGTGATGCAATCGGGATCGACGGCAACTAACCTGGGGTGTATTGGAAACCGCGTGTACACCGGCCTGGCTGATGACGAGTTGTATTTCGTAATTGCCGGTTCTCAGCTTGAGCGGGTCGTCGACAAGCTGGATACGATTGTAAACGCCAACAATGAGCTGCATGCGTTCCACCTTGGACGTGTAACGAACTAGGATTTGTTTTAGAATGGTTGCGAGGGCCCTCGTACATTCAGTTCTAATGAGGAGTTGTTCATGAAAATGCGATTCGGTTTTGCCGCGGCTGCCATTTCGTTACTGGTTGCGTCGTCGGCCCATGCTCAAATCGTCAGCGGCATCATGACGGTAACCGGTGCCGAGATGCACTGATGAGCGGGTGTGGCGTGTGACGCCACTGCACGTCTGTATGACGTGGACGAAGATTCGGTTGTATTCAAGAAGCTGGCGAAGACAAAGAAGTACGATCAAGGCACGGTCACCTTTCGCGCCCGCAAGGGAAAGTTGATCGATCTGGATAAACTTCACGAAAGCGTCTGGGCCACCAGGTTGTCGGGCGGAACTCGCAGCGGCTTAGTCAGCCTGGAAGTGACGGCGATTGGAGAAGTTGTAACCTCGGCCAACAAGACGGTTCTGAAAGTCGCCGGTTCCGACAAGCAGTTCGTGCTGGCCAAGCATTCCGACAGCAAGCACTCGGCGGTCTTTGCAACGTTGCGGAAAGGTACGAACACGTCCGTCAAATTGACTGGCATTATCGACAACTACGTCGGACGTTGGCCTGGCCTGCTGGAAAAGCAACCGGCCAATCCACGCCGCATCCTGGTGACTTCTTTTGAACCTGTCAATTAACCAGAGAAACAGCAGAGGATCATTGCCAGAACGATGAGTGAAGCGAAGGCGGAAGGAAAACCTGAGTGCGGCCTGCCCGCCAGTATGGCGAAGGCGAAGGACGCGAAGACGACCACCATCTTTGGTGCGTTGTTCGGCGCGGCCGCCGCAGCGCCTACGTGAACGACCGCGGGCATTCTTTCCCTGTTCGGGTTAGCGGGGGGTTCAGCAGTTTCCATCGCCGGTTGGTTGTCGCCAATTTTGATCGGCGTCACTGTAGTCGCTTTGGGAAGGTCGCATTACATGCTGTACGTTCTCAAACGTGGGAATCGAATGTCGACCGCGATCACTTGGCTGGCGACTTTGTTCGTCGTTGGATTCTGGTCGTGGCATTGGATGGGAGGATAGGCTTTCGTGGCAAGCAGTTCGCCTGAAAATCGCAATACACCAGATGATGTTACCGTGCGCGCGCTGCGAGAAATTGCGCGGCGTTATGGCACGCCGACTTATGCTTTTGACGTGCGCCGATTGCGAAGCCAGGTGGAAAAGCTGCGCGCCCATCTCCCTGCCGACGTAGAGATCCTGTATTCACTCAAGTCGAACGCATCGTTGGGGATTTGCGACGTCTTGGCCGACTGCGGCATTGGTGCGGATGTTGCCTCGGCCGGCGAGTTGGCGACCGCCATCGCGGCCGATTTTCCCGCCAACCGCATATTCGTCGCCGGGCCGTTCAAGTTGCCTGAGACAATCGCCCAGTTGCGCGATACGCCCGACGCGATTGTTTCCATCGACTCGCCTAGCGAATTGCAAAGGCTATCCGACGAGCGGCTTGCCAATTCCGCCGTGCTGCGTCTGCGGCCAGACTTCGGTTCGTGCGCGGTCGTGCCGGCCGGCAGCGAATCTCGATTTGGATTTACATGCGACGATCTACAACGTTGCCGCGATACACTCCGTTCGTGCAACGTGGACGTGATCGGATTTCATGTGTTTGCCGGTTCGCAGGTGCTGGATGCGGACAAATTGAACGAACATCTGCGCCGAGCAATGGACTTGTCCTTGCGCGCCGCTGAAACGCTCGCCATCACGCCAACCTACATCAACCTCGGCGGCGGCTTCGGCATCCCCTACGCTCCCGATGATGAGGAACTTGATCTTGTTCGCGTCGGCGAGGAACTCGGCCGCTTGGCCGAACGGGCGGCACCCGCGCGGATTGTCCTCGAACTCGGGCGTTACCTGGTCGCTGAAGCTGGCTGGTATTTAACCTCGGTCCTCGGTCACCAGACGTTTCAGGGACGGCCCGCGGTGATTGTCGACGGCGGCGTTCACCAGCGTGCGGACATGTGCGGGCTGTGCCTGCGGTCCAACCAGAATGCTCCGCTGGTCCTCGACGCCGACGCGTCCGCACTCACTCCGACCGACGTTTTGGGATGCCTCAGCCTGCCAGACGACGTGATGCTCGAAGCCAGTCCGCTGCCAAATCTCGCGCCGAGCAATGTGCTAGGATTCAGCAACGCGGGTGCCTATGGCATTTGGTCGTCGCCAGCGCTGTTCCACGGCAGCCCGCTACCCGCCGAAGTCGCCTTCGACGGCTCCGAGCTTCATTTAATGCGCCAGCGGAAACCGTCACATAGCATCTTGGATGATCAACTTCACGTCACCACGGCAACAGCACCCGCGTAGCAAACCATGAACAAACATCGAACCGCTATCTTGGCATTGATAGCCGCCCTCGCGGCGACGCGTCCGGCGAATTCAGACGAACCGAAAATCAGCACGAAGCCCGTCATTACGAATTCGGTCAAGATGAAACTCGCTCACATCCCGGCCGGCACGTTCATGATGGGATCGCCGCGAAGCGAAGCGGAACGCGACGACAAGGAAGAAAGGCACGAGGTCACTCTCACGAGGCCGTTTTACATCGGCGTTTACGAAGTGAAACAGTCGGAGTATGCCGAAGTGATGCGCGGCTCGAAAGAATTCAAGGATCGTTCCTCCTTTAAAGGTGCCAACCGTCCGGTGGAAAACGTCGAGTGGAAAAAAACCCAGCTTTTTTGTCAACGGCTGACCGCCCGCGCGGAGGAGAAGTCCGCGGGGCGCAGGTACCGGCTGCCGACGGAAGCGGAATGGGAATACGCTTGCCGCGCTGGAACTTCAACCGCGTTCCATGTTGGTGACGCTTTGTCGTCGGATCAGGCGAACATGAACGGTAAGTATCCCGCAGGTGGCGCCAAACCAGGCAAGTACTTGCGGCAAACGGCCGTGGTGGGCTCGTACAAAGAAAATGCTTTTGGGTTGCACGACATGCATGGCAATGTCGCCGAATGGTGTTCCGATTGGTACGACCCTGAATATTATCTAGACAGCCCCGAAGAAGATCCCCTGGGGCCGCCATTGGGAGTGGTGGACACAAAATTCACCAATAACGGCAAGCAGAATTTCTTCGTTGTCGTGCGCGGCGGATGTTGGGTCGACGACGGCCGGGCATGCCGTTCGGCATACCGCTATCGAGCCATGCCGAATACGCAGTACCGATTGATCGGATTCCGAGTTGTGTGCGAAGTTGAAAGTGAGTGAAGCCGCGATGACGGGCCGAATGACTTTGCTGTGTCTGATGTTTCTGTTGCTCGCCGGCTGCACCGAGCCCGCAACATCAGCGAAACCAACGGTGACCGGTGGCCAGTCGCGGGATCCCGAGAATATCACGATTTATGTCGGCGGCATGAATCAAAAGCTTCAGATCTTGTGAGGCGACTGACCGAATAAGGTCAAACTGGCTCTGTTAGAGCTGGACGGTGTTGAGTCGGTGGAAGACGAGTGGGAACGGGAATTGGAATCGGAAAAGGACCCGGACCTGTTGTTCGTGAAATACAAGCCGGCGACCATCACCGTCGAACAGTTATTGGAAAAGATCAATCAGCACGGGTTCAAAGCCGAATTAGTCACAGTGGAAGAAGATACTGAATAGGAAGTGCGCATGTCAGATGAAGTCACTCCCAACACGGGCCCCGAAGCGGATTGCTGAGCCACTCCACCGGCCAAGTCGCCGTGCGCGACTGAAAATCAGCCCAAGGGCGACAATACGTCGTCTAGTCGCTCGGAACGTTTTGCCAGTTTAGGAGCGCTGCTTTCAGCGTTCATTGCATCGAGCTGATGCTGGTTGCCGCCCTTGTTGCTGTTGGGCGGCGTCTCCGGTGCGGGGATGACCACGGTTTTGCAAGACTATCGGCCACTGTTCATGGCCGTCACGTTCGGATTTCTAGGCGTCGCCTTTTATTTCACCTATCGTCCCCGCCGAAGGGCCGCGACTGCAAGTGACAAGGACAGCGCGCCGGCCACTCGCGGCGGACGAAGTCGAACTACCATCATGACGCTGAATAAGGTTATGCTGTGGGCGGTGACGGTCGTGGCGGTTGTTTTTCTATTTTTTCCGCACACGGTAACCCAACTGTTTGCCTCCAACGACGAGTTTACCATGGACATGGACCGGACGGTCATCAGCATCGAAGGCATGACGTGACCTACGTGAGCGCCGAAGGCCGAAAAGGCCCTCAAATCAGCACCGGGTGTGCTGGCAGTCAAAGTCGACTACGAATCGAAACAAGCCACCATCGGCACGCAAGCAGGCAGCAAGGTTCCCACCGAAGAAATCCTCGGGGCGTTGGACGCGATCGGCTACCAGGGGAAACTTGTTGTCACGCCTGGCCCGTGACTTGATGACCGGTCGTCGGCAACGAAAATTCTGAGTCGACCGCGCTACTCTGGCTTTCGCTCGGACAGCAATCCGTCGATGGCGGCATCAACTTCTTCGACCGCGATGTTCTTGTAACGAATCACGCCTTGGCCATCGAGAAGGTGCATGGAGGGCCGTTCGGCGATTTGCCACGTGGTATGAATGGGGCCGTCGATGCGGCCGTCGTCCCACCAGCTACGCCAACTGATCTTCTCGTCGGCCATGACCTTCTTGATGGCTTCGCGATCTGCATCGCTGTTCACGCCGACCAAGGCAAACGGCTTTCCCGCCATTCGTGCCACGAGCGACCGCTCGTGCGGATAGAGTTCCCGGCACGGTCCTCACCAATGTCCCCAGAACGACAGCATGACGACTTTGCCCCGAAAGTCGCTCAGCTTGAACTTCTTGCCATGGATGTCTTCACCTTCGATGTCGGGGGCAACACAGCCCACCGCAAGATGGCGGATCGCGAACAGCTCTTTCCGAGCAATCTTGCCAAGCGTCGTGCCATCGGCCTCAACATCGGGGAACGAATTCAACATCGTTTCGTAAACTTGCTCCCGCTGCTTCGCCAGTTTTTCGGGATCAAGAGAAGAAAGATGCTTGCCGTAATCGCGGCCGTAGTACTGCAGGATTCGCGGTGCCAGGTCGGGCTCGGCCCTCAGTTGATCGATCGCGATTGCTTCACCTTCCAGTAACTGTGCGAGATGGTAGCAGGCTTGAGCCTTGACTTCGGCATGAGGGCTACTCTTCAGCAAGGCGCGGAGCAGTCCCTCCGCCGACGGTGAGCGGGAGCGTGCGACGCTGACGCAGGCCGGTCCCATTTCTTTGCTATCGACATGATTGGATTTCAACAACTCAAGCGCCCTCGTCGTGTCGGCCCGGCCGCGGACTTTTGTCACGATCCAAATCAGCGCTTCCGCGGCGACGGCGTCTTTTGGATGCTGTTCGGCCAAGGATAAGAATCGCTTGGCAAACGTCCTCGCGCCTCCTTTCGCCTCATACTCGGCAAGCAGTGCCCGCAACTGCCCGGCGGCCGGTGATGGCGAGTCCCGGGCAACTGCCCGGTTGGTTGCGACCAGCATCAGAAAAACAGTGAAGAATACCCGCATGACGAAAGCCGTCCTTTCTGATCGCCGATTTCAGTCGGCAATTCGCACAAAGGGATCGGAGAAACGAGGGTCGGCAAGAAACGATTGGTCCGTCAGCGTCTTGAGGAACGCAACCAGTGCCGACTTTTGTGCCTGAGTCAACCGAAAACCGGTAGTATCCTTTGTGCCAGCGGACTCTTCATTGAAGGCCAAGCCCAAGTTCTCATGCGGATGAACGCCATCGCTGTAATGTTCGATGACTCGCTCCAGTGTCTTGAACCGGCCGTCGTGCATATAGGGTGCCGTCACGGCAATGTTCCGCAGCGAGGGGGCCTTGAATTTCCCATCGTTACTGGGCGTGAAGGGATCGTTCGGCGGCACGTCTCGCGCTCCTAAACCTCGATCGGTGTAGTGCAGTTCGAGTCCGGTATTGAACGATTTCGGCATGTTAAATGTGGGCGGTATGTGACAGTGCGCGCAGCCGATCTCCCCGATTCCGGCCACGCCGTCGATGAACAACGATTTGCCAAGATTTTCTTCGGCGGTAAAGCCTTCAAAGTCCTTTGAGTAGTCATTACCACCGCTCGCCGCCGCGGCGTGGTCGAAGCTCGAGTCGAACGAGACCATCGAACGCAGGAACTGCGCGACGGACTTCGAGATTCCGTCAGCGGAGACCCGAGGCGACCCGAACGCCGCCTCGAACAACGGCGGATAGTAAGGCAGTTGTTGAAGCTTGTTCCGCAGTTCCGCCAGTTCCATCCCCATCTCGACTTTGTCTTGAATCGGCATCAAGACTTGCGCTTCGAGCGTGGCCGCTCGCTCATCCCAGAAGAAGCCCGGACGCGCGCCTCGCAGAACGGAGTAACGAAGATTCGCCAGGCCCATGGAGTTGCGGCCAGTCAAGCCTTGGTCAAAACCACGACTGAATTGGCGAGGATCCGAAAAGGCCGCCTCTTGCAGGTGGCACGACGCACAGGCAATCGTATTGTTCTTGGATAGGTGTCGGTCATAAAACAACACTCTGCCAAGCGCTGCGCCGGGGTCCGTGATCGGGTTGTCATGAGAATTGTCCGACCTCCGCAACTCGGACGCGGCGATGTGACTTGGCGTCTTTTCAACCGCATAACGGAACGACTTCGTCGGAAGCATGGGAACATCGATCCCACCAAACGCCGTGCGCAACTCGCCGCGCTCGACTTGGTCCAATTTGCTGTCTCCGTTGCGGTCGAAGCGATGTAGAAGTGCCGCCTGAGTAAACGGCTTGACATCCGGAGCGTCCGATTCCGGTTCAACGGACCTCACATCTCGGCAGAGAAGTAGCGCGAGAAGGAGTACCCCGGTGGCTGGAATCCTCCTGGCAAACATAGTTCCGAAACCTCTCAAAACGACAACACGATCAGCCAGCTACGATTATAGCAAGCCGCCTACTTGTTGGCGGTCGCAACGCCATTGCAAATAACGCACGCGCGTTACGCCACTCGCTAACACACCGCGACCCTAAACCCTAGGATTACCGTCCGCGCCCACCCAAAGATGCATGCGCTGTTTGCCAGAGATTGGCGTGTGGAAACGGCGGATACCGATGGATTTCACGAATCATAAACACTTGCAAGTAAACAGCTTGCAAAGCCAACTCAATCCGTGAAACTGGAAGCATTATTCACGACTCGGCTCGTTCCTCATATAAATTACTCAGGAGAGGTTCGGAAACCGCTCCCTTACTTGTCCCTACTTCCTCGTTCGGGAACAAAATCGTGATTATCGGCGTCCCCAAAGAAATCAAGCGCGACGAATATCGGGTCGCGATGCTGCCCGTTGGTGTCGAGGAATTGGCCAAATCGGGGCATCAAGTGCTCATCGAAGCCGGAGCCGGTCTGGGATCAGGACTGCCCGACCATGATTATTTGCGCGCCGGGGCGGAATTGGTCGCGGGCCCCGCGGACATTTTCCAGCGGGCCGACTTGATCGTCAAAGTCAAGGAGCCCCAACTCGACGAGTACTCGTTGCTCAGACCTGGACAGGCAATCTTCACTTATTTTCATTTCGCCGCCGACCGGGAACTGACCGACGCCATGCTCAAGTCCGGAGCGACTTGCATCGCCTACGAAACCCTCCGAGACCAGCGGGGCGGGTTGCCACTGTTGACTCCCATGAGCGAAGTAGCAGGCCGGATGAGCATCCAGGAAGGTGCCAAATACCTGGAGCGGCCCCAGATGGGACGCGGGATTTTGCTGGGCGGCGTGACGGGCGTCGCGCCGGCTCACATTACTATCCTGGGTGGCGGTGTAGTGGGTGCCAACGCGGCCAAGATCGCGGCCGGATTTCAAGCCGACGTCGCCATTTTGGATATCAATGTCGACCGGCTGCGCCATCTCGATGAATACATGCCCGCTAATGTCAACGTTTTGTTCAGTGATCGCCATGTGATTTGCGACGAACTGCGGTTAGCCGACTTGGTTGTCGGCGCGGTGTTGATTCCCGGTGCCAAAGCGCCGCGGCTGATTTCCCGCGAAGACCTCAAGCTGATGAAACCGGGAAGTGTCATTATTGATGTCGCCATCGACCAAGGCGGCTGCCTCGAGACTAGCCGTCCCACGACCCACAGCGATCCTATCTACGTCGAAGAGGAAGTGTTACACTACTGCGTGACCAACATGCCCGGCGCGGTCGGGCGGACAAGCACGTTCGCCTTGTGCAATGTGACCCTTCCGTGGGTTTCGGCTTTGGCCAAACACGGCATTGAAAAAGCGGCGCAAGAACTTCCCCCCATTGCCGCGGCCGTCAACATATTCGCGGGCGAGGCGACCAACCAAGCGGTCGCCGAAACCTTTGGTTTGCCGTTCAGCGATCGTTTTGTCAGTTAGTACTCCGTTGCGGTGGTGACGACGAAGTTCGCTTCAAAGAAATCGATACCGATGCTGGAACCGAATTCTAATTCTGTCGCAATCACGATGGGCGACCCGGCGGGGGTTGGACCCGAAGTGGCGGTCAAGGCGCTGTCCGATCCGGACGTCCGGCGACTGGCTCGATGGGTTCTAATTGGCGATGCGTGGTTGATCGAACAGCACTGCGAAGAAATCGGCTGCCAACCGGATCAGATCGTCACCGAACTGGCTGACGCCTCCGAGGATGCGTCATTTATTGTGCTGGATACCGCCAGCCTGGATCCTGGCGAACTGACCATCGGTCAAGTCAACGCCGCCTGTGGTGAGGCCGCCGTGGCCTATGTGGCTCGGGCGGTGGATCTTTGTCAGTCGGGCCAATCGCAAGCAATTGTCACCGCGCCACTGAGCAAGGAAGCGGTTGTGTTGACGGGTCGACGGAAATTCGTCGGCCATACCGAGTTCATCGCGGACCTGTGCGGCATCGACGAACCTCGCATGATGTTGGTCAACGACCATCTTTGCGTGATCCATGTTTCCACGCATTGCAGCCTGGCTGACGCGGCCCGTTCGAGCAGCGAACGCATCCTACGCACGATCGAGCTGGGGCAGGAATCCATGACTCGGCTGGGATGGGACCAGCCCCGCATCGCCATCTGCGGCCTAAATCCGCACGCGGGCGAAAACGGGCTGTTCGGCGACGAAGAATCAACTCGCATTCAGCCCGCGATCGAGGCCGCTCATTTGAAAGGAATTGCCTGCGAAGGGCCGTTTCCCGCGGATACTCTGTTCATGCAAGCGGTTCGTGGGAAGTATGATCTAGTGGTGGCGATGTATCACGATCAGGGCCATGTGCCCATGAAGTTGCTCGACTTCGAACATACCGTGAATGTCACCGTGGGGCTGCCGATCATCCGCACGTCCGTCGATCACGGAACCGCCTTCGACATCGCCGGCCAGGGGATCGCCGACGCGGACGACATGAAGACGGCCATGCGGTTCGCGCTGCGAATGTGCCAGCGTCGGCAACCACTGGCCCCTACCGCCGAAACCGGCGCGAATTAGAGCGGCAAAAATTCGCATTTTGCGTCGCCTTGGGCTACAATATGCCTCCACCAATGGTAGTCCCCACGCCCCCATATTTCGCACAGACCCACCTAGCAAGGAGCTGATCATGTCGAAGCAAACCCGCCGCAGGTTTCTAAAGACCGCCGCCGCGGCCAGTACCGCTTTCCCCCTGTTCACCATCGCCGGCACTAAGGCTTCCGGAAAAGTGCTCGGCGCGAACGACACCATTCGCCTCGGCGTCGCGGGGATTCATGGCCGGGGTAGTTCACATATCAACGGCTTTGCTGGCATGGACAATGTCCAGGTCACTTATTTGATCGATCCGGATAGCAGCTTACACGCGGGCCGAAAAGCACAGGTCAAGTCCAAGGGCGGCAACGAGCCAAAATGCGTCAAGGACATTCGCGAGGCGCTGGACGATAAAAATCTCGACGCCGTCTCGGTGGCGACCTGCAATCACTGGCATTCGTTGATCACGGTGTGGGCCTGTCAGGCGGGCAAGGACGTTTATGTCGAAAAACCCATCAGCCATAATGTGTTTGAAGGCCGCAAGTGCGTTGAAGCAGCCGCCAAGTACAAACGTGTGGTGCAACACGGAACGCAACAGCGCAGCAACGGCGGCCGCGCGAAAGAAATCGCCGCGGTTCAATCGGGCAAGTACGGCAAGCTGCTCGTCTCGAAAGGCTACTGCTGCAAACCGCGCTGGAGCATCGGCAGCAAGCCCAAAACGGCGGCTCCCGGTCATCTCGATTTTAACCTGTGGCTCGGCCCCGCGCCGCTGCAGGCGTATCACGGAAACCTGGTGCACTACAATTGGCACTGGTTCTGGGACACCGGCAACGGCGACATCGGCAACCAAGGCGTTCACGAAATGGACGTGGCACGATGGGCCATCAAGGACGAAGGATTGCCGAAGAGCGTTTGGGCACTCGGCGGCCGCTTCATCCCCGGCGCGAAGGATCTGAAAGATCAGGGCCAAACACCCAACATGCAACTGGCGGTCTTCGACTACGGCGAGACACTGCTGGTGTTCGAAACGCGCGGCCTTGTCGGCAAGAACGATGTTCCCAGCAATGTGAGCAACGAGTTCTACACCAGCGAAGGCAAGATCGCCGGTGGAAAATTCTATCCCAAGAACGGCGGCGCGGCCGAGCGAGTCGAGGGTGGTGAAGCCACCGTCACGCCTGGCGGTAACTTCGGCAGTTTTATTACCGCCATGCGAACCCGTAAACCGGAGGACAACAACTGCGACGCTGAAGTGGCCCACAATTCGTCGGCACTATGCCATTTGGCGAATATTTCCTATCGCATGGGAAAACCGGAAAAGTTCGATCCGGATACCATGTCTCTAGGCGACAATAAACTGGTCGTCGATGCGTATCAGAACCTAAAAGAAAACCTAACGGCCGTGGATGTCGACTTGGCCAAGACCGACTACCTGCTTGGTCCCAAGTTGGAATTCAATCCCAAAACCGAAAAGTTTGTCGGCAACGAAAAGGCCGATCAAATGTTGTCGCGCGAATATCGCAAGGGATTTGAAGTGCCTGAAAAGGTTTAGTAGCGGTTAGCTATTAGCAGTTAGCAAGACCTAACAGCCTGGCCAATCTTGGCCGGGCTGTTTTTGTGTAACGCGGCTGCCGTGTGTTACCATGAGTGATTAGTTCTGCCTGTCGCCAACTGGACTCTGATTCTCCCCCTTGCCAAGGGGGAGTTTGAGGGGGTCCGTCTGTATCGCTCTTCCAAACGTCTCGCCACAAAACAAACATCATGTCGATTGCCGCCGACTTTGATCCTTATCTCGAGTGGCTGAACATTCATCCGCACGAACGGCCCGCGGATCATTATCGGATGTTGGGACTGCGGCGTTTTGAATCCCGGCAAGACATGATTGCTCAGGCGGCCGACCAGCGAATGGAGATGCTCCGGCAATTCCAGACGGGGCCGCGAGGCAATTGGACCCAACAGTTGCTAAATGAAATCAGTGCCGCTCGTATTTGCCTGCTAAATCCGAGCACCAAAGCCACCTACGACGCCGTGCTGCAAGGGCAGCTCGCGGCCACCGCCGACCCGCCGGTGTTGGCCCCGCCCGCCGAAAAGCCGTTTGTTGAAGTCGAAGAGGAAAACGATCGGCGGACGTCTCGCGGATCAATCGGTTGCTTGGCAGTGGTGGTGATTGCGGGAGCAGCCCTGATCGGAGGTGTGATTTGGGGAATTCGCAGCGAGGTTGGGCTGGTGCACGAACTTGAACCGCCGATTGTCACGAAATCACCAAATCTGATTCCGCCACCTCTCCCGCCGCCTGTCATCCATGACGCACTCTCGCCCGACCAAGATGGCAGCTTCGATTTGAGTGCTTCTCGCGCAAAGATCCGCAGTTCGGGCCTACACCGTGAACTAAACGATGGAGAACAGGTGATCACGGGTCTGTCGACAAGCGGCCAACGGCTTAGTTGGCGGGTCGATGCCGAGGGGCCGCAATTCTATCTGTTTCAAATTACCTACTTGCCGGACGAAAAATCGATCGACGGCCGCATACATGTGCTGCTGGAGGAACACAAGAAGGGATTTGCGATGCGCGGCGGCGCGGCTCCCGGCGAATTTGTCACGGATGAAGTTTTATTACTGGTTAAGAAAACCGGAATTAACCGGGTAGAGCTAAATGTCAGCGAGGTGCCACGCGACGGCAGCGTCACGTTCAAATCAATCCGCATGCTGCCAAGGTGAAAATGTATCGACCTTGAGGAGCGTGCCGGAGGGGAATGTCATCAAGGTCCGCTATAGTTTGAAATCCTTGAATCTGCTCGTGTTTTGCTCGGCCCTAGTCGCGGGAGCGAGCATCTATTGGCAGGCCATTGAAGTAATTCTTCTCTTTGCTCTTCCATTCTTGGCAGTGCTGTGGTGTGTTTTGTCGATCGTCGTGCAATTGTTTCATCTCGAAATCGATAGCCTCAAGCGTCGCCGTCGCCGATTCGCCTGGAGAGAATTTATCGACGACTTGTAGGAGGATCGGGGCCACGGCGAACAATGTGTACGCGGAGGACCGCCGAGAAAGTGCGATCAAGCGATGACTTAGGGCGGAATTCCGATGGTGAATCTGCTAATTTTCAGAATTGTAAGTATTGATATCTGCGTTTTTGCGGACAAATAATTCGATCACGGATAACTCAAACATGGAGCGCGTTCGATGCCAAGAAATGTCGTGCTAGCCGCATCTCTGCCAGCTTCGCCAGATCGGCTCTTTGATATGTATCTTGATGCCGAGGCGCACGCGTCATTCACGGGCGCGGCGGTCACCATTGAGCCCCGCGCCGGAACGGCTTTTTCAGCCTTTGACGGCATGCTGTCGGGTGCCACGTTACACGTCGAGCCCAAACGGCTGATCGTTCAACGATGGCGATCGGGTAACTGGCCCGCCGAGGCTATCGATTCGATATTGACCCTGTCGTTTTGGTCGGAACAGGATGGGGCACGCATCGAACTGGTCCACGCCAATGTTCCTGACGAGGATTTTGCCGGAGTCAGTGAAGGCTGGGCCAAGTATTATTGGGGTCCTTGGCGAACCTACCTGGCCGAGCATCCATAACAGGTCGTGAACTCGCCAGAATACTCGCAACTTCGAGGCCTTGATGGGGGTATCTTCCAATGGCGCGGATGGCTCGGCGATCATGGCGTTTTCGATTTGTTCGCGGAGCGAACAACGACAATATCTCAGCCCAAGGAATGATCATGCTTCAGCAAGCTCGGTTTTGCCTCTCTCTGCTGGTACTGTTCGTGACCATCTCACTGGCCCACGCGGACGAGAAAGCCAGCGACGCCAAGACCGCCAACCGAAAGCAGGACGCACTCAGTTTGATTCCAGCGAAAGCGGCTGCCGCGATCGCTATTCGCAACGTCGCCGAATTGACCGAACGTGGCGATGAGTTCATCAAACAGACCGAAATGGCGGTCCCCATGCGTCTTTCGGAAGCCTATCGGTTTGTGCTGCCGCTGCTGGGCCTTCATCGCGGTGTCGACGACAACGGCTCGGCTGCCCTTGTGTTTTTCGAGCCGAATTTCGAAGGCGGAGCCATGCTGGCCGTACCAATTGGCGATATCGATGTCATTGCTGGAAATTTTCGGCTGACCGCTGAACAGCTTGCCAAAGGAAAGATCGTCGATCGTCAAGCCGACGAGGGAAAGGGCGTCATGGCGGCTGCACGCTATTTGTCCTTGCACGGAAATCACTTGCTAATGGGTGGCAGCAAGAAGTGGCTGGAACTGGCAGCCAATGGCAAAACACTTCGAGACGTGTTGGAAAAAGATGATCGAGAAATGCTGTCCCAGAACGACATTCTGTTGTTCGCCGACTCAGAGCCTTTTCGAGCGGACTGGGAGCGGGCCGCTCAAAATGGCGAGCAGTTCCGAGAGGGGCTTGGCCGCGACGAGGCTGAAGCGCTGGAACAATTGGTCGCGGCCGCCAGCGAACTGAAACGCGTGATTGGCGGAATTCGCCTGGACGACGGGCTCGGAGTCAACCTTGTCCTCCAATTCGACGGCGACAAGTCGCGCAAGGTCTTGGACCAACTGAAGGCGGACAATGGCACCAAGACGTCGCTGGCTGGTTTGCCGGTAGGCCGCGTGTTGGCGGCCCACGCCGCCCGTGGAGATGGCGACCGAAGTGCCGCAGTGGCCCGGGCCCTGCTATATCAAGCTTTTAGAAATACACCTCTCGAACTAGAGCAGTTCATTTCCGCCGGCCATCAAGCCAACATCGTCGGTGTGTTCGGCGAATTGTGGCAACGAATCGAAGGCAGCAAGACGGCACTGTACGAAAACGAAAATCCTGAACGCGACGGGATTTTCAGCCTGATTGCCGTAATCGAAACGGAAGACGCTCCACGGTTTCTATCCGATATGACATCGCTGGCGCGGTTCGTCAATGCCGCGGGCATGTCGCCCTCGGAACTGGACGCCACGTTCGACGCCAAGACGATCGCCCAATTGATCACGCAACTCGGTGACGACAACTATCGTGTCCGCCAAATGGCGACGACCAAATTGGGCCTGGTCGGCCCGCCGGCACTGCCCGCCTTGGAGCAGGCCATGAAGTCGGATGACTTTGAAGTCCAGTACCGCGCCACGGCTCTCCGTCAGCAGATCACCCGGTCACTTGCCGAAGAGCGCAAGGACTTGGTCGAGCGCGATCTGTTATCCCGCATCCAACCAAACTTTACTTACTTTTCCGATCAAGAAAGACGGGCGGGTCAGTCCGTTTCGATGGTCAAACTACGGTTGAACCTTGCCGACACGCCTGCGGCTGTACAGCTTCGCCGCTTGCTCGGGCCTCAGTGGAGCAACATGCGGTTGGCAACCGTGGGAAACCGAATTGTCGTGCTGCTTGGTTCCAACACGGCGATGCTCGACAAGACGCTCACCAATTTGAAATCAGAAACGCTCGGATTCGAATCCAACGCCCATTTCAAGACATTCCGCTCGCGATCCGATCCCAATCAAACTGCGGAATTCCATCTTTCCCTTTCTCGATCGCAGGAAATCGGCGCTGGCACGAAAGAACCCAAGCTCGCGAAGACCGGGCCGACTCCCGTCACCTCGGTTGGAATCTCCATCGCGCCGCAACAGATCCGACTCGACCTGTTCTCTCCATACGACGAGGCCAAGAGCATCGTCAAGCACTTTCGCTAGTCCCTTGTGAGTCCACGGCATCAACTCGCTGGAATTTCCACATGGCCGTCGCCAAATGTCCCACCTGCGACATCCTCGTCAATCCAACCCCTGCCAATCTATGCCCGCGGTGCAACACGTCGCTGAGTAAAGCGGAAACTTGGAATCCGCGCGACCAAGGTGATGTATTCGGCACCGGCACCGTATCGACCGGACACGCGGCTCGCCTGGCTCGCGAAATAGCGCAGAATGACGGCACGCGCGGGATGATCATCGTGCGTCTCAAACAAGAAGGCCTCAGCGATCAGCAGGCAGCGGAAGCTGCCGACCAAGCGCTGTCGGCTACCACGACTAAGAATCGTGGAAAGGGCCTGATTCATGTGATCGCCGGCGTGGCCATTTTGGGAATCGGAATCCTGATCTTCGCCCAATATGCCGCCGCCGACCAACCACCCTCACGAACCGCGATGCGAATTGGAGTGGGTGCCTTGATGGTGGGTGGGATCGAATTTCTTCACGGGCTAGTCCGCATGGTGACTGGAATGGGCGCCGAGTCGTAGGTCCGCCGCGAAATCGCGAACCTTTTTCTCAGCTCGCTTGTCCTTGCGTCTCGATTTCGGTCATTTTCCGCCACTCCACTTTCCGGAAGACGTTTCGCCATGAATATTCAGCTTGACGCTTATGATCCACAGCGCGATTGGGAATCCGTGAAACGAATCTGGCTGGAAATCGGCTGGATGCGCGAGGATTCGGAGACCGAACGCAGTTTGGTGCAAATGGAACTAGGCATGGGGTCCGCTATCGCCGCTCGGCTGGACGGCGTGACGGAATCCGTCGCCGCTGGGACGCCGGCCACCCTGCAATACCTCGATTCCGAATTATCGCTTGCGGCCGTCACCGCCGTGGCCACCGGAATCACTGCACGAAAACGTGGACTGGCCAAGCGGGCCACCGCGCGGCTGGTTGCCGACATGGCAGTCGCGGGCGCGGAGGTCAGCATGTTGGGGATTTTTGACCAAGGATATTACGATCAATTGGGCTTTGGCACCGGCACCTACGATCATCGAGTCGCATTTCAGCCGGGCGACTTGTGCGTGCCAGTTCCCGACCGCGTACCCTGCCGCCTGACCATCGAGAACAGCGCGGAGATGCACGAATGCCGCGTCAACCGCGTCAAGCCTCATGGCGCGGTGACCGGCCTTTCGCCAGATACCACACGATGCGATGCGATTCGCGACAATCGATTCGGGTTCGGCTTTCGAGACGCTGCCACCGGCAAGCTTACGCATTACTTTTGGTGCGTGGCCGATGAACGCGACCAAGGACCCTATCGCATCACTGCCATGGTCTACCGCGATTGGAGCGAGTTTTTGGAGTTGTTGGGTGCCTTGAAAAGCCTGGAAGATCAGGTTTGTCTAGTGACGCTTTTTGAACCGGCTGGCATTCAAATGCAGAATCTTGTTACTCGCCCTTTTTCGCGTCTCTCCACGTCGCGACAAGGGAAGTTCGAGACAGGCATCCAGTGTTTTGCGTGTTGGCAAGCGCGGATCTGTGACTTGCCGGCCTGCCTGCGAAAGACGCACCTCGATGGCAAGCCGGTTCGCTTCAATCTGAAACTGTCCGATCCCATTACCCCCTACGTCGAAGAGAAGCACCCGTGGCGTGGCGTCGCCGGCGACTACGTCGTGACGCTAGGGCCCGAATCGGAGGCGCGGCCGGGCAGCCAGACCGATCTGCCAAGTCTAACCACATCGGTCGGAGCCTTCACACGGTTGTGGCTTGGTGTGCTGCCGGCCCGAGGACTCGCGGCTACCGACCAGCTTGCCGGACCGTCGGAACT
>JAJDEH010000071.1 GCA_029259935.1 Planctomycetota bacterium | reverse complement strand
GACGACGATCGAAATCACCGCCGCGCCCCACGTATTATGGACGCATGCCGAACTGGTCATGGACCATGATCCGTCCCTGGAGGGTCCAACCCGCCCACCCAAACTCTCCTGGGTCGAACTTGCCTACCACGTCATCCAGTGTCGCGACGATCCCATCGTGGCACACAGCCGACACCGCAAGAAGAAAGTCGAGGTTTCATGGCGGCTGCCCGGCCACCGAAAGGCGGATGTTCCCTATCGCATCGTCAAGCAATTCAAACCGTCATCCGCTGAACTAACGGCCCTCGCGCCTCAACTGGAGAAGATTGCCGAGGAAACTCGCAAGCGGGTTCCGTTGGCAGTGCCATGATGTTTGTGGAGTGCTGACTTCGATGACCGGCTACCATGCTGCTGAGATCCAGGCACCCGGTGACGTATCGACAAGTCGACGGCGTTTCGAAAGCGCGGCATAATGATCTTCAGGAAGTGGGCCCCGGATTTCTTGCTTGCAAGCCGATCATGAGTACGCCAGCCGCCAATTCATTCGATCCTTATCATCGCTGGCTGGGGATTCCGCCGAAACACCAGCCGCCGCATCACTATCGGCTGCTGGGAGTCGATGTTTTTGAAAGCGATCCGGACGTGATCCAGTCGGCAACCGACCGGCAAATGACGCATGTGCGTTCCTTCCAAACGGGCCAGCACGGCCAACTCACGCAGCAGGTGCTCAACGAGCTATCGACCGCCAAACTCTGCTTGCTTGACCTAGGCAAGAAGGCTGAGTACGACGAGCGGCTGCAAGCCAAACTGGCCGCCGATCGGCCCGCGGCTGCTCTGCCAGAACCCGCAGCCAGCGCTGTCGTACCGATGCCGGTCGAACCGAAACTCGTCAAGCCGTTGCCCGTCGGAATTCCGATGCCCGCGCACGTTGGTCCTGGACCGCCCGGTCTGACGCCAAAGCCGAATCCCACGCCCGTGGTCCGAGGGCAACCAAGCTGGACCGGAGTTCAACTCGGCAAACCGGGCGGCACCCAATCCAAGACGCGACGCGAACGGCGCATGTGGATTATTCTTGGCCTAGCCGCTGCCGCGGGTTTGGTCTTGTTGTTTGCCATATTCTTTGCGCTTGGCGTCTCAAGCGACCGTGGCGAACTCGTCATTGAATGCGACGAACTCAATGTCGAACTGCTCGTCAATCGCGGCGGCCAGACCGTCGAAACAGTTCACGTGGACGAGAACAAAAAGCGAATCTCGATCCGTTCCGGTACGTACCAGATCGCGTTCGCCGAGCCCGATGCCAAGGCCTTGAAGATTGACAAGCAGGAAGTTTCCGTTGTTCGCGGCCGGCAAGTCGTTGTCAGCATCACTCGCCGCGACCCGAGGACACTACCAAGGCCGCCTAGAGTCATCCAGCCGCTTGAGGTTCCGCCACCAGTCGTCGAAAAAGAACCACCCGAGCAACAGGTCGCCCCCACCGCGACACAACGCGGCGCGGTCGTGGAGGTCTCGCGCATGAAAGAAGTGCCATTTGGCCCTATCGATCAACTGCCAGGCAAACCTGGCAGCGCGGTGACGTTCACCTGGGTGAATAAGCCGAAGAGTACCCAGCTCAAAAACGGAGTGCTCGAGTTTACGGTCAAACAAAGCGGCGTCGTCTATTTGGTGACAAGCACCGAATTTCAAGGAAGTCCCCGTGGCCCTTGGGTGAAAGAACGGTTGTCGAAGGACCAGCTAGTCCAGCGCGGCTGGACAAATCTAGGCCGTTGTCCATGGAGGCCCAAAGAAACGTTGCTTTCTCGCGAAGTCAAAGAAGGCGAGAGCTATCGTATTCGCACCAACAAGTATGGCCCGCCGCGACTGATTTTACCGGCACGGCCGTCCTGAGCCCACGGAATAGCGGCGACGAAGCTGACACGTATTATCGCTTTCGACCGAGCGATGCCGCCCCATGCTCGCCGAATGGAAACACGGAAGTTATCCTTGAGGCTTTCGCAAACCGACTGCTCCACGTTGAAATCCAAACGGTATGATGACCAACTCTCAAATTGCCGACGTCTTCGAGGAAATGGCCGACCTGCTCGAATTCAAGGGCGAAAACGCTTTTCGTGTTCGCGCTTATCGCAACGGGGCCCGTGCGATTCGCGATCTGCCGGAATCCGTGGCGTCCATCGTCGCCGACGACTATAAGAAGCTGCTGAAGATCGACGGCATCGGCAAAGGCGTAGCCGAGAAAAGTGCCACGCTGGTCCAGACGGGCGAATTGCCGCAGCTTAAAAAATTGCTCAAGGAAGTGCCCGAAAGCGTGCTGGCCTTGCTGCGGATTCCCAGCCTGGGTCCGAAAAAGGCCGCCGTGCTGTTCAATGAACTTGGCATCAAGACATTGGACGAATTGCGCGAGGCTTGTGAGGCGGGCAAGGTTCGCGAACTAAAAGGGTTCGCCGCCAAAACCGAACAATCCATTCTGAACGGGATCGGCATCGCGGAGCTGGCCAGCAAGCGAATGTTCTGGTCGAAGGCGGACGAGATTGCCACGGCGCTGCGCGAGCATCTTTCCACCTGCAAAAGCGTTCAGAATTTGGAACTGGCGGGCAGCTATCGGCGTCGAAAAGAAACGGTCGGCGATTTGGACGTGCTGGTCGTGTCCGAGGACGCTGATGAAGTGATGAGCCGTTTGGCTGAGTTTCCCGGTTTGTCGGATACACTCGGCCGAGGTGATACCAAGATGTCGATTCGCCTCGGCACGGGGCTGCAGATCGACTTACGCGTGGTACCCGCCAAGTCGTTCGGGGCGGCGCTGCAATATTTCACGGGTTCGAAGGAGCACAACGTCGTGCTGCGTGGATTGGCCAAACAACGCGGGCTGAAGATCAACGAATGGGGCGTCTTCGAAGTCAAGGGAGACAAAGAAAAATACATTGGCGGAGCGACCGAGGAAGAAGTCTACGCGACCCTGGATTTGCCGGTCTATCCGCCGGAACTGCGCGAGTCTCGTGGCGAGTTCGAATGGTCGGACGCGTCGGAAATCCCGCAACTGATCGAGGTGTCCGACATCCGCGGCGATCTGCACATGCACACGACCGAAACGGACGGCAAGGCGACGCTTGAAGAAATGGTCGCCGCGGCCCGCCAACGGGGCTTGAAATACATCGCCATCACCGACCATTCCAAACGCGTGACGATGGCCCGCGGGCTCGACAGCGACCGGCTGTTGAAACAATGGGAGGAAATCGACCAGCTCAACAAAACGCTGCCCAAATCATTCACGGTACTCAAGGGAATCGAATGCGACATTTTGGAGAGCGGCGGGATGGACCTGCCCGATGAAGTTTTGGCCGGTGCCGACTGGGTGTTGGCCAGTGTCCATTACGGCCAACAGCAATCGCGCGAGCAGATTACTAAACGAATCTTGGGAGCGATCGAAAACCCGCACGTCTCGGCGATCGCCCATCCGACTGGGCGGCTGATCAATCACCGTGAATCTTATGAAGTGGACTTGGAACTGGTCTTCGCGGCCGCCAAGCAGAACGGCAAGTTGCTTGAGTTGAATGCGAACCCGCAACGGCTGGACTTGAACGACATATACTGCGCGGCGGCCAAACGGCACGGAATTCCGATCGTCATCAATACCGATGCGCACAGTGTCGGAGGGTTGGATCTATTGCGATACGGCATCCTGCAAGCTCGCCGAGCGGGGCTGACCAAAGCGGACGTGGCCAACACGCGGACCTGGAATCAAATGAAGAAAATGATCGGCGGTGGAAAATAGTCGAATCCGCTCATGGAATCACGGAATAAATTCGATCGCCAGGGTCTCAAACATTAGGCGAGCAAGATCCAATGTCCAGTCCTCCCCCTTACCAAGGGGGAGCTAGAGGGGGTTGCCTTTCTCTTCATTCGCCGCCAATCACATCTCATTGGGAGTTATACCATGAAGAGTCAAATTCTGTGCTTGGGGCTGGCCGTGGCAGTGGTTGGCTGTGGCGAAACGACCTACTACGGGGGCAGTAGCGCGAGTGAAAGAAGTCCGTTTCAAAAGGAGGTCCACCTC
>JAJDEH010000008.1 GCA_029259935.1 Planctomycetota bacterium | reverse complement strand
AGGGGAGTCCGGCTCAACCGGACTTCCCTACCCCTATCCGCGACCATACTTTGGTTGCACTTGGGCACGGGCTCAAGCCGAGCCGCAAAGCCTTCGCCTAGATGAAGACGTTGGCAGAATGATGGTGGGCAGAATGATTGTTCTGCCTGCCGGCGTGGGCGACTAGGCCACTTCAGCCGCGATCACGCCGCAGTTCCGCCAACCCTCGCGCGCCACATCCGCTCATTACTTGCCGAGCAGATCTTTTGCAAACTCTCTTTTAGAAATGCAGTCCGGCCGCCTAAGCTATGGTCGCGGATAGGGGTAGGGGAGTCCGGCTCAACCGGACTTCCCTACCCCTATAATGCTTTCGCCGTTTCACGGCTGCTTTCCCGTTGCGGATCCTTACCGCCATCCCGCCAGAAAATATTTCCGCACACACGCCAGGGAGGGCCCGTCCAATCGAGCAGCTTCAAATACTCGGCCTGCTTGAGCGGAGTAAATCCTCGGTTAGAAGCGCGGCGCGCGTAGTGAGTTCTTTGCATCCGGCCGCTCGCGTAATTCCACGCGGCTCATCCAGCCATCTTGTTTTCTAGTGGATGTCGTGCCACCGCAAAGCCGCAAACATCGATTCCGAACTGTCCCGCTAGCACCTCCAACCGCTGGCGAATCCGCGTTTTACGATGATCAAAGTTCTTCCCGGGAAACAGATCTTCCCCGCAAAGAAAGGCCCGCCGCACCGATTCACGCAGTGGTACATGCCGACTTCCGACGCCTCAATCAATTCCTGCCGAGGAATACGCGTGGCGATTTTTGCCCCTACTCCGCGCAGACAGACTTGGCTGTGATCCCCGGTTGTCTGGTAGGGACCAAGCCTTCTACTCCCCCATTTCCTCGCCGTTCACAAAAATGGATTTCCACACTTCTTTTCCGCTCTCGTCGTACTCCCACGCCGCGCCATGGGCTACACCATCGCGCATGGTGTACTTTGTCTTCAGCGATCCGTCGGGATGGAGATAGTATTCAAATCCTACTTTTTTGCTCCAATCGGTAACGAACACCGGTCTGCCGTCGGGCCGGAACCACTTGCTTCGCTTCAGTTTGCCATCGACATAAGAGTCGACACGCAGCACCTCGCCAGTTTCGTACTTATATGTGATGTCCCCCGTGCCGCGAAATGTCCCGTCCGGGTTTTGTTCCACGCCACCCCCATCACAACCAGAACAAACAGCCACCAGGACGGCGGCCGCGAACAGTCTGGCCTGCCTTAATCGCAAGCGCCTGGTTGTGAGCCAAACCTTCCGCAGAGAATCCATCATTTGGCTGCTCCAGCTAAGTTCAAGTTTCGCACTAACTGCTATCAGATCGTGCGGAACGACGAGCATCTACACTGCAAGTTCGGCTAGATGCTCAACGATTTGATTGATTTTTCGACGACCCGGTCCTGAGAGGCCTAGTGCGGAAATTTGTTCGTGGGCACTCTCACGTTTTCGGGATATTCATTTCTCATCTTCGATTGGCGGTGGCCGCGGATAATGGCGGTACCCTTCATGCTTCGCGCGGACTGGCATGCCGTTCTTGTTCGTAGAGGTCGAACAGTTTGAATAGTGTCTCCCGCATGTCGCCGTTTGCTGTTTGGAAGGCCCGTTCTACTTGGGCACGTGAAAGCTGAATCGGAAAGCCGTTGGTAAGCTGTTCAGCCAGCATGTGCGCCAGTTCGAGCGTGACGTGGGTCGTGGCCAGATTCGGTAATCCCATGTCACGATGACTGGTAACCAACAGTCCCGTACCACGTTGGCGACAGGCACGGCAAAGCGCGCGGCGGTTCCACCAACTCAACTGCTCGAAACCATCCACAACTACTAGCGTGCGAGCTGACCATTGGCCCTGGTGATCGGCGAGCGGCAAATTTCGCTGACGCTGACGAAGAGTAATAACGTCCGCTTCACGACCGGCTTCGACCAGACGTGGAAGCATCGCCGCAAGCAACGTCGACTTACCGCTGCCATGGGGACCGACGATCTGTCCCCACCAATGACTTTTCTCAAGTTGCTCGACCAATCGCTGTCCACTCATGCCGGTGGAAAACAAATACGAAATCGCGCCAGGCTGGACAAAGAAAGTAGAAAAAGGGTTACAGCGAGATGTGTTCGCGGCGTGGCGTTGACTATTGAATGCAAGTGGCATGTCGCCCTCATCAAGCGTTGCCGCGGCATGGTAACTTCGCCGCCGTTACTTCACCTCAACGGCGGCAACGGGCGGCACCGCGCCAAGCCGGAAAGGAAATTCCATGAACGTCTCTTTTCCACGGCGAAGAAAGACGCGAACGCGGACGCACCAATGGATCTTCATGATCTTGCCGTCATAGCTGAGCGGGCTATTGGGGAGCGGGATGTGGAATCGGCGTAGTTCTCGCAGGTCGCCGTCTTCCGTCTCGGCGGGAACGGCTCGGCGGAAGTCATGCACGCCCATGTCTTCATCGCCCTTGCCTTCGGTGTACCACATCACCGACGACTCCACTGCCAACAACTCGTCCGCCTCGACGGCGTCGATTTGAAACTCGTACTCGAGTTCATCGCCTGGCTGGAACACGCGATCACGGTCCCGAATCGTCAGGCTGATCAGCGGTTCTAGTTGTTCTCGGTTGAGTTGCTGTTGCATGGATAGACGACGACGGAAAAGCTTCGTTCAAAGTCGGGCCACCCCTGTACGTTGCCCCGTACGACCAGCTTCCAGTGTATACGATTACTGGCGGACTGAAAGGTGTGCATGGCCTCCTCGGGTACTTCGAATTCGCATTCATGCTCGAAGGGGTCGCCCGGATTGATCTCCACATCTTCCTTGCGAAAAAGTTGCTGGGAACAAACGACTTGCGATTCCGTGCGGACGTTCGTCCCTTGTTCATAGGTTACTTCCTCCTGGCAAACCAGCCGCAATTGGAGCCCGCTCGCGGAAAGATGCCCTGCTTGCGAGACGAACACCCGGTACGACTTGGTGGGAAACAGCGGGTGGTCGGAAACTTCCACCGTGGTGGGACCGAGTGTGATTTGGACTAGCAAAGACTTGACAAAAAAGTAGGTGGTAGTGATAGCAATGATAGCAAAGGGGAACGCGACGAGACCGCGATAGGCTTCACGCGGCACAACTTGAAATCCCTCCAGCGCCCAGACCACCAGCGTCGAAGCCAGTCCCACCGCGGCCAGCCAGAATCCGCTCAAGTAAAAGAACTGGGAATTGGGCGAAGCGGCGATGGGCAGCCGGTACGCCAACCGGACTCCGGGACTGTTCGTCAGGTCGGCATCTCGGGGAATGCACGGGTACTCGCGTTCCGTGGCCGGAGTCGTCCCCAAGAGTTCCACGCGGGTGGCTGCTTCATTCGCGAGGGCCGACCGGCGTTCCACCGACGTGCGAAGTTGTAGCGCCGTGGAAAGAATGCCGCCGCCGCCAATTAAGACGCAGGTGACCGAAACCGCCACGCCCAATCCCAGCGTCCAAGTCGAGAGCGTATCCCCGCCGGCGTTCAGCAACTGGGAGGTCACCAGCGCCGCCAGTGATATGGTGCCGAACAACAGCAACGCGGCGAACAGCATGGCTTCGCCGATGCCACCCATCATGGGCGAGCCGGACCGCCGACTGCCTCGTTTCTTTCCCCACAACCAAAATCGCCGCGTCACAATAGTCTCTGGACTTTCTACTGGGGTGTCGAGCCGTGGTGGTTCGACCTTCGGATTTCGAATTTGATCGCGGCCGCGTTTATCGGCGCGGCCCGAACTCTGCCCGAACTAGTTTCGCCAATTTCTTCGCTCCGAAGCACTGGCCGAGCCGGTGGCACACGCACCCCAGAAAAAGCTCCGGAGTACCACTGAAAGCGGATTCGCAGTTCGTTCGGTCGCCGTATCATCTACCATCTGGCCTTATCTAGCCCACGGAGGAGACTCATTTGACAAGCATATACGCCGCCTTGGCGCTACGATAAAATAGTATCATCTTGATCCCCGACGGGTGAACACATTCTCGCAAAGTGCCTCGGCGGCGACAATGACTTGTCATTCAAGACAAAGTAACAGCGAAAGGCAGCATCTGATGTCATCTCGGTTCCTCCGGCTCACTCTTTACACACTTATTGGCACGTTGCTCTGCTGCGGGGATACAGCATCCTTGGCCGGCGACTGGCCTCAGATTTTGGGCCCGCATCGGAATGGTGCCGCCGACGGTGAAGCACTTCTGGAGAGTTGGCCGAAGAGCGGCCCGCAAACCCTGTGGTCCAAGCAAGTGGGCATGGGATTCGCCGGCGTCGCGGTGGCCGACGGCGTGGTCATCGTGTTTCATCGCGAAGACGATGTCGAACGCGTCGAGGCGTTGGAGGCCAGCAGCGGGAAGCCTCTTTGGAAGGCTGATTTCGAGGCCGACTACACACCCGGTATCAATCCAGACCGTGGTCCTCGTTGCGTTCCGCTGATCGACAAGAGCCGCGATCGAGTATTTGTTTTCGGGGCCGCCGGCGCTTTGCACTGCGTTTCGTTATCCAAGGGGGAAAAGATCTGGTCGCGGGACGCGAAAGCCGACTATCGCGCCGAGGATGGTTATTTTGGTGCCGGCTGCTGTCCCATCATTTTAGGTGAAAATCTATTGGTCAACATCGGCGGATTTCGAGAAGACGCAGGCATCGTGGCGTTTTCGGTCGATACGGGAAAGACCGTTTGGAAAGCGACCGACGAACACGCCAGCTATTCTTCGCCTGTCGCGGCGAACTTCGGCGGTCGCGATTATGCGATTTTCGTGACAGGGCGCAATACGGTGTGCATCGACGCAAAAGACGGTGTGGTCCGTTTTCAATTTCCGTTTGGCCGATCGGGACCCACGGTTAACGCCGCCGTTCCGCTACTGATCGACGACAACCTGTTCGTCACAGCCAGCTATCGAATCGGCGCGAAGATGCTGCAGATCGATGGCGCGAAAACCAAAAGCCTGTGGGCCAGCGACGAGGTGATGTCGTGCCAGTACACGACCTGCGTACATCGCGACGGCTATCTTTACGGAACCGATGGCCGCGAAGATATCGGAACAGGGTCGCTGCGTTGTATCGAGGCGAATTCCGGCAAAGTTCAATGGTCCGTCGACCGCTTTGGTCTGGGGCATATCATCCTGGCCGACGACAAGCTGCTGATTTGCGGAGTCGATGGCAAGCTGACTTTGGCCGCGGCTTCGCCCAAGGGATATCAAGAACTCGCGAGCAGCGAGATTTTCCAAAAGAAGTCGCGCGCAATCCCGGCGCTGTCCGACGGGCGGTTGTTTATCCGCTCGACCTCGGGCGAGTTCGGCGAACTGAAGTGTTTTCTGGTTGGCAAGGCGAGTCGCTAAGGCGGATCCCCTCTAGCTCCCCCTTGAAAAAGGGGGAGAACGAAAGCAAGTCGCTTACCAATCCGTACCGAGCGCTCTTTCCCTTAACGCGCGCTGAGGGTGTCGCCGTCTCGATGAAATCCGACACTCTCCAGTGCTTTGTAAACTTCTTCGAGAGTTTTCTCGCCGAAGTTCGAAATGCTTAGAAGATCGCTAGGCGTGGTATTTAGCAGATCATGCACGGTGAAGATGCCTCGTTCCTCAAGGCAATTCGTCGTGCGTACGGTGAGGCCAATTTCCGCGGTGCTCATTTCCAAGCGTCGATGCAGGCTCTTGGATTCTTCATCTGCCCTTGGAAGCGGAATACGCGTGGCGCTCATGAGGGGTCCCTCCCTAAAGAAAAAAGACGTTGCTACCATCCGTTCAACGAACTCACGCTCCCTACGCGGCAACGTGATTGGTAGGTAATATAACAATATTCCCTGATGCGCAAACCGAACCTGGAAAACAATTCGGCAATCCGCAGGCCGCTGCTAGCATCCATCGGCCCCACGACATCATCTCCGCGACGGACCTCAGCCAACAAATAACCATGGACGAACCAACCACCAAAACTTCAGCACGCGCGACCGCAGCCAACGATCCATCCCTCGAACAAGCGAGTCTGGCGACGATCCTTGAGCCGCTGACTCCCGCCCAGCGCGAAGCCGTGGAACATGTGGACGGCCCCCTGTTAATGCTGGCCGGCCCCGGCAGTGGCAAGACCAGGGTCATCACGCATCGTATCGCGTACCTGCTGCATCAGGGCGTTTCGCCGCGACAAATTCTGGCGTTGACGTTCACCAACAAGGCGGCCGACGAGATGCGGCTCCGGCTAGAGCGACTGGCCCCGAAGCAACCCGTCTGGTTGGGAACGTTTCACCGCTTCTGTGCCCGCGTGCTTCGCCGTCACGCGGCACTCGTGGGGCTCAAGGAAAACTATTCGATCTACGACGCGCAGGACAGCCGTCGCGCCGTCAAACAAGCCGTGAAGGATTTGGGCCTTGACCTTTCGCACACGTCGCCCGAACGCGTCGCTTCGGCGATCAGTTGGGCCAAGAACGAAGTCATGTCGCCCGAGCAATACCAAGCCCGCTCGGGAAGCGCGATTGGCAATATCGTCGAACGGGTCTATCCGGAATACCAAAAGCAGTTAGTGGCCTCGAACGCGGTCGATTTTGATGATCTGTTGCTGTACGTCGCCCGCATGTTCCAAGAAAACGAAGAGCTGCGACAAGCTTTCGACGACCGCTTTCGGTATGTCCTCGTGGATGAATACCAAGATACGAATTTGGCCCAGTACACGATTGCCCGCGCCATGTCGCAACGGTTTCCGAACCTTGCGGTGGCCGGCGATCCCGACCAGTCGATCTACGGCTGGCGTGGCGCGAACCTGGATAACATTCTGGATTTCGAGCACGACTACGAAGATGTGCGCGTCGTGCGGCTGGAACAGAATTGGCGGAGTACTCCCAATATCTTGCGCGTGGCCGATCAGTTGATTTCGTACAACCTTCGGCGAAAAGAGAAAACTCTGCTCACCGAACGCGAGGAAGGCGCGCCGGTGCGGCTGGTCGCCTATCGGACCAACCAGCAAGAGGCCAACGAGATTGTGGCGTCGATCGCCAGGCAAGTGGCCGCCGGCCAACGGCGATTGCAAGACTTTGCCATTTTTTACCGACTCAACGCGCTGTCGCGGACGTTCGAAAACGCATTGCGTGCGCACAACATGCCCTACCACATCGTAAAGGGGCTGGAATTTTATCAGCGCAAGGAAATCAAAGATGTGCTGGCCTATTTGCAACTGATCAACAACCCGGACAACAACGAAGCCCTGCGGCGGATCATCAACACGCCGCCTCGCAAGATCGGCCAGAAGACAATTGACCACCTGTCCGACCACGCCCGCCGGTACGGCGTCTCTTTGCTGGACGCTGCTCGCGAGTGCGGGCTCATTGAATCGCTTTCCAAACAAGCCAAAACGGCGGTGGGGAAGTTCGTGGCCATGTACGATGGCTTTCGCGAGTCGGCGACGTTGCCGCTTTCAAAAATCGTCCGGCAAGTGCTTGACGAAAGCAGCTATCACGATTGGCTGTTTTACTCCGAAACCGAAGAGGACCAAGACCGGCTGGCGAACATCGAAGAGTTGATCACCGATGCCGGCGAATTCGACCAACAGCACGACGACCACGGAAGTCTGGAAGAATTCCTCGAAGAGCGATCGCTGGTTTCGGACACCGACAATTGGAATTCCGATTCGGACAAAGTCACGCTAATGACTTTGCATGCGGCGAAGGGGTTGGAATTCCCGTGCGCCTTCATCGTCGCCGTCGAACATGGCATGCTGCCGCATGAGCGGGCCAAGGAAGATCCCGATCAGCAAGAAGAGGAACGCCGGCTGTTGTTCGTGGGGATTACGCGGGCCGAGGACGAACTGCAACTGAGCTGGGCGAAACGCCGCTCGTTCCGGGGCGAACTGCGGACCACCGTCCCCAGTTCGTTCCTGATGGAGTTGCCGCGCGGCGAAATGGAAATGCGGGAACCGAGCGCCGGCGCGGCGGGAGCATGGGCACGGCGGTCCAACGCCTGGAATGCGAATCAGTGGGAGGACGACTATTCGCAGGACCACCCAAGTCATGACGAGTACGACGGAATCGACGTGCCGGTGGACTCCGCGAGCGCGACGGCCTCGCCTGATTCGCCGTCACCCGAACTCATTTCTCCCGACTTATTCCAAGCGGGCATGGCGGTTGAGCATCCGCGCTTCGGACTGGGCACCATTGTCGTGGTGCGCGGCAGCGGCCGAAACCGCACGGCGACCATCCAGTTCATCGACGGTGATTTGCAAAAGACCCTACGCCTCAGCCACGCTCCACTGACCCCGGTCACGATACACGACTGATGTCCGCCTATCCCAAGATTGCTCAACTAAAGTCCGTGGCGGCCTTTCGGGCGCGACTGGCGGAATTGAATCTTGCATTACCCGTGCATGACGAAGTGCTTAGTGCCGAGCAAGGATCGCCACTCGCCAAGCCGCTGCGGATTGGCGATTTCACAGTCGGCAACCGCTGGTGTATTCATCCCATGGAAGGCTGGGACGCTAACCGAGATGGATCGCCGACGGAACATACCTTGCGTCGCTGGCATAACTTTGGACGAAGCGGCGCGAAGTTTATCTGGGGAGGCGAAGCGGCGGCGGTTCAACCGGACGGGCGCGCCAATCCCAATCAAACGCTGGCGACTCCGGATAATCGTGAGGGACTCGGTGCCTTGCGTGAAACTCTTTATGCGGCTCATCGCCAACACTTCGATTCGACCGACGACTTGCTGGTCGGTTTGCAACTAACCCACTCCGGGCGCTATTGTCGCCCCAATACAAAACAGCTTGAACCTCGCATTGCGTACCACCATCCGTTGCTGGACCAGAAGGTCGGCATCGATCCCGACGCGGATGTCTGCTGGAGCGACGACGACCTCTATCGGTTAATCGATAGCTATGTCGTCGCGGCGCGGACGGCGTGGGATGTCGGTTATCAGTTCGCGGACGTCAAATCGTGCCATGGATATCTGCTGCACGAGTTCCTTAGCGCTCGCTCGCGTCCCGGTGAATTCGGCGGCGACTTCGACGGCAGAACCAATCTGCTGCGGACCATCATTCAGCGGGTGCGTGACGAAATTCCCGCCTTGATGGTGGTGGTGCGGCTGAGCGTCTTCGATATGCCGCCGTATCAGTCCGGCACCGGTGTGGGGCAGCCGATGGATTACCGATCTTTATTGCCCTACGAGCACGGATTTGGCGTGAACCAGGACAATCCACTGGAGACGGACCTGGAAGAACCGATTCGTTTGATCGGAATGCTGCGCGATCTGGGCGTGGCAGCCGTGAACATCTCTTGCGGCAGTCCTTATTACAACCCTCACATTCAGCGTCCGGCCATCTTTCCTCCCAGTGACGGATATCAACCTCCGGAGGATCCGCTAGTTGGAGTGGCTCGTCAAATCCAGGCGGCCCGGCAGTGCAAAGAAGCCGTTCCAGATCTGCCCATGGTCGGCAGCGGATATACCTACCTGCAAGATTACCTGCCGCATGTCGCTCAAGCCGTTGTCGAAGCAGGATGGATCGACGTGATTGGGCTGGGACGCATGGTGCTGTCCTATCCCGAACTGCCGGCCGACACGCTGGCGGGACAAACACTAAAACGCAAGTTGGTGTGCCGTACGTTCAGCGACTGCACTACGGCCCCGCGCAATGGACTGATATCCGGTTGCTTTCCGTTGGATGCCTACTACAAGAAGTTGCCGGAGGCTGAGGAATTGAAAGCCTTCAAGCAAGAGATGCGGGAAGAGTGACCCCCTCTAACTCCCCCTTGGCAAGGGGGAGAACTACTCGGCTGGCTCGTCGCCCTTGGTAAAAGGGAGAACTGCTCGAACTACTCTGCCGACTCGTCGGCTACGGCGAGAGCTAACGGCTGGCGGCCGTCGAAGCCGGCATCCAGATCGTGCCAGTGTTGAATTTCTGGTTCGTCGTACTTCCAACACAGAAACACAATGCGACCGTCCATCATGTGTGGAAAGTCGATCAGCCCTTCGGTCAACGTTTTTGGCTCGGCACCAAGCTGCCGCAACTCGTTGACAAATTCCTGCAATCGTCCTTGGTCTTTTTGTTGCTGTTCTTCCATTTGAGCCAGCTCTTCCGAATACGGGTCGTCCGATTCCTTACGGCCCGAACGGAGATAGTCGAGCCGCTGCCGGCGATCGACCATTTCCTGGGAAAGCTTCACGACATCGGCCGTGATCGCGCGAACCAGGGGAAGCATCGCGTTCGCCTGCTCGACGGTAAACAGTTTTTCAGGGCGATAATCTTCGATGGACATGGCGTCACCTCGGGGTCTATTGATTCGGTCCAGCGTGAACGGGTTCGGCAATGACCTTGGAATCCGCAACCGCTGTTGGGTTCAGCGTTGCGCGTCCCCAGGACACGTCGACCGGCAATCGAGAAAAATCGACAATGCATCCATCGCGGCTATAACAACTGAGGTCGTGGGTCGCACCCATAAAGATGCAATCCACGGGACAAGGTTCGACACACAACGCACAAAACATGCACTTTGAGTAATCGATGGTAAAACCGGTGATCTTGAATCCCTTACCACCGGAAACACGCTCCTTACCAATATATATGCAATCCACAGGGCAGGCTTTCGCGCACTGGTCGCAGGCGATACAAGTCGTCAAATCATAGCGGTGAAATCCGCGGTAACGGGCCGCCACCGGAACCGGCTTTTCAGGATACTCGAATTTTTCGGTAAAGGTTCTTCGATCGGGGTTGTAAGTTGCCAGCCAATAACGCAACGTGATCCGCAAACCCTTGAACACGGTGGAAACGGCAACCCAAATATTTCTTAGCCACTCAGGCATTATCAAGCATCCATCGAGCTAGTGAACCGCGGTCGGAAATCCAATGTCCTCTTGGAATTATAGGCACGGACTGCCAACCCGCAACCATATGGCGACCGACCAATGACGATCTCGTGGGAAGATTTCGGATCATCGCAAAGCCTCTGTTCAATTGTAACTGAAATTCTCTTGATAGACAGGCTTGACAACAGCCGATTCATTGATTCTGGGCGACACTTTCGCGGTCCTTGGCCGCCTTGCCAAGGGCCAGCAGTTCGACAATTTTGTCGACATCATAAACGCAGCCGCCCCAGGTTCCTCCGCCGGCATGCTGCAGCGCGGCCCACAACCGCGTGTCCGCCGGAAGATCCACATCCGCCGCTAATTCGGGTCGCATGGGCCGTTGGGCGAGCAGCCTTTCCGCGTCCTCCGGCGACAAATCCCCCTGATCGGTTCCCACGAGATCAACCGTTCCGGTCAACTGATTTCGATCCACATGAATGCGAATCTGGTCGCCATCTTGGACTCTGCCGATCGGACCACCCGCCAGTGCTTCAGGTCCCACGTGTCCAATACAGGCTCCGGTGCTGACTCCCGAAAATCGGGCGTCCGTAACCACCGCCACTTCCCGGCCCCAGGGGATGAATTTCAAGGCCGAAGTGATCTGATAAGTTTCCTCCATTCCCGAGCCCATGGGGCCGCGTCCGATCAATACCAAAATGTCCCCCGCCTTCAGCGGCCGATCGCCTTGCCCTTTGACGGCGGCGATGGCGTCACGTTCGCTTGTGAAAACGCGAGCAGGTCCGGTTTTTCGATAGACGCCATCCTCGTCAACGACCGTCGGATCGATCGAAGTCGCCTTGATGACCGATCCTTCCGGGCAAAGGTTGCCGGTTGGAAAGCAGACCGTACTCGTGAGTCCCCGCTGGCGCGCCACGGCGGGCGACATAATGACATCGTCGGGGTCCACGCCATCGCGGTCGCGCAGCAGTTGCTTGAGGACGGCTCTGCGTCCGGATTGTTCCCAATGGTCAAGCACTTCGCCGACTGTCACGCCGGCCACCGTCAATGCGCCAAGTTCCAACAAGCCGAGATCTCGCAAGTGCAGCATGATTTCCGGCACGCCACCGGCCAAAAAGACCCGCACCGTGGGATGGTTCGTCGGCCCGTTTGGCAGCACGTCGACGAACCGCGGCACGCTGCGGTTGACCTGATTCCAATCGTCGACCGTGGGCCGTTTCAGCCCGGCGGCAAAGGCCACCGCCGGAATATGCAGCAGCAGATTCGTGGAACCTCCGCAAGCGGCATGAACGGCCATGGCGTTGCGAATCGAGGCGTCGGTGACGATATCAGCCGAGGTAATTCCGCGACTCGCCATACTTCGCAGCGCCATGGCGCTGCGGTGAGCCGATTCAAGCCAGATCGGTTGGCCGCTGGGTGCCAGCGCGGTGTGCGGCAGCGACATTCCCAAAGCCTCGGCGACCACTTGCGATGTGGCCGCCGTTCCCAAAAATTGACAGCCGCCGCCTGGAGTTGCGCACGCGGCGCAGCCGGCCGCGGCGGCTTCTTCCAGCGTGATTTCTCCATGAACATAACGGGCACCGATCGTTTGCACTTTGCCGGCGTCCTCGCCTTGCGCCGGCGGCAACGTGACTCCGCCGGGAACCAGTACCGAGGGCAATGTCTTGACTCCCGCCAGAGCGATCATCATGGCGGGCAGCCCTTTGTCGCATGTCGCAACTCCCAGCACGCCTTGTCGGGTAGGCAGCGATCGAATTAACCGCCGCAGCACGACTGCCGCGTCATTCCGATAGGGCAAGCTGTCGAACATGCCCGTCGTTCCTTGCGTGCGGCCATCGCAGGGATCGCTACAAAAAGCGGCAAAGGGGACGCCGCCCGCGGCTTTGATTTCACGCGCGGCCTCTTCAACCAGCAGGCCGACTTCCCAGTGTCCCGTGTGATACCCAAGTGCGATCGGCGAGCCATCCGGTGCGCGCACGCCTCCCTGAGTACTCAGCAACAGGAACTGCGGTCCCAACATATCCTCGGGCTTCCAGCCCATGCCGGCGTTTTGGGTCAGGCCGAACAAATGGCCGCTCGACCAGGTTCGCAGCATTTCATCGGTCAGCGGCAGGGACCCCCGGGGGCCGTCGGCACTGGTTTGCACATCCAGGTCGGCCGGCTCACCGAGCAGCGCGGACAGTGGCGGAATTGATTGGTCGGCGGATTGGCTCATGGCGGATTTAGATCAGTTAGCGTGAAGAGGTGACGAAACTACTCGGATTATCCGAGTAATCGATCCCATTGATTTGACGGCCCCCACCTGCGTACTAGAGTTTGAACAACGCTGTGTTGGTTTTTCCATTCCAATTCTGCAGGCCAATGAGACCATGATGAAAACTCTGCTATTTATTTCACTGTTGTGTGGGGCGGTAAATGTTGACGGCGACAACGCTGAAACTGAAAAGAACGCGGAAGAAGTCAAGATGGTCCATCAGGCCGCGCGCGCATTTCGCATTCAAACTTACGAACGGTTTCGCCTGCATCGTCACATCTATGACGCTCGTCGGCAAGCCGGAGATCAGCTTCTAAAGCACTGGGAAGGGTCGCTCAATCGCGACGAATACGTCGACGACGTGCGCGGTTGGTTTGAATTCGCCACCCGCGATGCCCAGTTGCCTGAAATGCCGGTTTGGCTTGAGGATGAAGTGATCGCTCAGAAAGAACAGGCCGCGGACGAACTCGCGTCAACATCGACGGAAGATGAGGGCGGAACCGAGGCGACCGGCGAGACTGAGCAAGCCCCCGCAGACGGAATTGCCAGCGGGCTGGGAATCTTCAGCAATCTAGGAGAGGCGTTGTTGAAAGCGGCGACCGGGACTCCGAAAGAGCCTCAATCGGAATCGATCGAGCAGTTGCCGGTACTTTCCACGCCCTAACAAAGAGACCCCCTCTAGCTCCCCCTTGGCAAGGGGGAGAACCAAAACAAAAAGGCCCGCCAAAATTGGCGGGCCTTTTTTCGTTTCACTTGAAGCCGGGCGGTTTAATACATGTCGTAGTCGCCGCCGTGGCCACTCTTCTTCTTGTCGTCCTTGGGCTTCTCGGCCACAAGAGCGTCACTAGTCAAAAGCAACGTCGCCACGCTGGCCGCGTTAGCCAAAGCGGTTCGGGCTACCTTGGTGGGATCGATCACTCCGGCCTTGACCAAATCCTCGTAGGTGTCGGTCAACGCGTTGTAGCCGTTGTTCCCTTTGGATTCCAGCACGCGTTCGCAAACGATGCCACCGTCTTGGCCCGCATTGTGGGCGATCCACGTCAGCGGAGCCCGGCAAGCGCGAAGGACAATCTTGTATCCAATGGTTTCGTCCGAGGAGAGATCGTCGCCGGGGCTCAGCTTGGAAGTGGCCCGCAGCAAGGCCACGCCACCGCCCGGTAGGATTCCTTCCTCGACCGCGGCGCGCGTTGCATGCAACGCGTCTTCGACACGGGCTTTCCTTTCCTTCATTTCGCTTTCGGTCGCGGCGCCAACATTCACCTTGGCAACACCACCCGCCAGCTTGGCGAGCCGCTCTTCCAGCTTTTCGCGATCGTAATCGCTGGTCGAGTTTTCGATCTCGCGGCGCAGTTGTTCGATCCGAGCCTTGATGTCCTCGGTCTTACCAGCACCTTGAATGATCGTGGTGTTGTCTTTGTCGATGATAATCTTTTGGGCGCGGCCCAGATCGGTGATCGGCAGGTTCTCAAGCTTGATTCCAAGCGACTCGAAGATCGCCTGGCCGCCGGTCAAAATGGCAATGTCTTCCATCATCGCTTTGCGACGATCGCCGTAACCGGGTGCTTTGACGGCACAGCAGGTGAAAGTTCCTCGTAGGCGGTTGATGACCAGTGTGGCCAAGGCTTCGCCCTCGACGTCTTCGGCCACGATCAACAGCGGCTTGCCCTGTTGAACGACGGCTTCCAACACGGGAAGCATGTCCTTGACCGTGGTGATCTTCTTTTCAAAGACCAAGATGTAGGCGTCTTCCAGCACGCATTCCATCGAGTTGGGGTCGCTCACGAAGTAAGGCGACAAGTAGCCGCGATCGAACTGCATGCCTTCAACCCATTCGATTTCGGTCTCCAGGCCCTTGCCTTCGTCGACGGTGATCACGCCGTCCTTGCCAACCTTCTCCATCGCGCCAGCCAACTTCTCGCCGATTTCGCGATCGTTGTTGGCGGCGATCGTGCCGACATTGGCCATCGCGTCTTTGTCTTTAACCTTGATCGACATCGAGTGCAATTTCTCGGTGATGTCGTCGACGGCTTGTTCAATGCCCTGCTTCATGTGGACGGGATTGACGCCCGACACCACGGCTCGCAGGCCTTCGTTGAAGATCGCTTCGGCCAAGACGGTGGCGGTGGTCGTACCGTCGCCAGCCACGTCGCTGGTCTTGCTGGCAACTTCGCGAACCATGCGGGCACCCATGTTTTCATAGGTGTCTTCCAGGTCGATTTCCTTGGCCACGGTGACGCCGTCCTTGGTCACGGTCGGCGAACCAAAGCTCTTCTGCAAAATGACGTTTCGTCCTTTGGGGCCGAGCGTCACTTTGACCGCGCGGGCCAGTTTGGAAACACCGCGGCGAATCGCTTCGCGGGCTTCCTGATCAAATGCAATCATCTTCGCCATTACTATGTATCTCCTCGATAAGGGCTGTATTCTTGTAGTGCGGAGCGGGCGTCAGTCTTCGAAGATCGCGAGAATGTCGTCTTCACGCATGAGCAGATACTCGTCGTCGCCAACGTTGACGGCGTCGCCCGCATAGCTGCTGAAGAGCACATGGTCGCCCGCCTTGACTTGCATTTCGCCACGAGTGCCATCGTCAAGCAGTCGGCCGTCGCCAACCGCGGTGATGGTCCCGCGGGCCGGTTTGTCCTGTGCCGAATCAGGCAGCACGATCCCGCCGGCCGTTGTTTCCTCGGATTCATCTCGCTGAACCACCACACGTTCCCCAAGCGGCTGCAATTTGATTTTCTGCCGTGACTTTGTCGCCGTCGCCATGTGTTACATTCCTCCAATCAAGCGGAAATTAGGTGTGAATATCGTGAATGGGCGGACTGGCCGCCTGTCAATTTAGACGTTCGGAAGGTTAGAGAGCGTGGAGAACGCAATTGGCGCGCCAATCCCAGCCGCGATTTCGTAAACTGCTCGGGAAAAATAGCTTGCGGCAATTTCGGCACTCTACCGGGGCGAAAGGTTCGGCCAACTCGACAGGTTACGCCCCGTCGCCCCGGGCCCGACTGTCATTCTGGCAGCACCCCCTGGTTCCGGCAGAAATCCCTCCGGGCTGGACAGCTTCGAGCGGGCTCTTTTCGTCTCGAAAAGCCGCTACCCCCATTCCGCAGCCATGGTTCTGGCCGAAGCCGTTGATCCGTGATTCGAGAGGATCTCGCTAGAACAGTTCGCGACCCAGTTGTCTCAATGGGTGTCCGGTGCGCAAAATAGATGTATTCGACGCAAAGTCCATAAACCAAATGTTCAGGACCGGAATCCTAGCCCATCGTCTGGATCAAGAATTGGGATGCCATTGATGCCAAAGCTGGCTTGCCCAGCAGTGGCAAAAGTTCAAAAGACGACCGATTCCGAAATTGACCCGTGCCACGTTTCTAATGGGCTTCGTCATTTTGAGCATCGGAGATTTTGGCTTGTTGAGAATACTTGAGATTCGGATTAGCTTGCGGTAATGCCACTTTGAATGCATTATCTTCCCAGTTCCTTGGTTTCTAGCTGTCACACCGTTATGCCCATCAAAGTTTCCTGCCAATGCGGCCAGAAATTTACCGCAAAAGACCAGTTGGCTGGCAAAGCGGTCAAGTGCCCTAAGTGCGGTCAGCCGTTGAGAATCCCGTCGCCCGCCGGGCCGCCAAAGAGCAAGCCGCAAGCTCAGTCCTTACAAGCGCCGTCGCCATCCCAAGGCGGAGCCCTGAGTACATCCACCGGCGGGCTCGGCAGCTTGCTGGATGAAGCGGGGCTAGGAACCGCGCCAGTAACCGGCCCGAAATGCCCGGCGTGCGGTGTCGCGGTGGCGACCGGAGCGGTGATCTGCGTCGAGTGCGGCTTCAACAGCCAAACCGGCCAACAAATGCAGACCTTCGTTCATCAGGACCCCGAAGCCCACCTCAGCGATGCGGAGAAACACGTCGCGAAGATGGAAAGAGAGAGGTTGGCGAATCCCGATGTCAACGAGGGTGGGTTTGGCGACGAAGGAATCGGAGCCTATTTGGTAACATTTGGAATGATGTTCCTGGCTGTGGTGGGCGTCGTTGTGATCTCGGCGATGGGAATCTTCATGGACTATTTCATGAGTCCCATGATTCTCCTGTCGATCGGAAGTTTCCTAATGTTGCTTGGCATGGTCCGGATGTATATTTTGGCTTTCAAAGAAAACCCCCTTCAAGTGGTGTACATGTTGATGATTCCGCTCTACTTTTTCTACTTCGGAATCACGAGGTTTGAAACGACAAAAATCCCCTTGATGGTGTTCATAACGGGTGCTGGTGCGTTCATTGCCGGAGTGTTTATGGGGCGGGCGGACGACAATCAGCCGATCGGCGGAGTGTTCGAAGCAATTAAGATTATCCTTTGCTAGGACTGCAAACATCCTTTAGCTGACGGATCCATGGAACTGACTACTTCACGAATCGTAGAAGCCTACCAAAGCAAGACGTCGACTTCACAGCAGCTTGCGGTTGAAGCAAGTAAAATCTTCCCGAGTGGCGTGACGCACGATTCGCGGTACTTGCAGCCCTACGGAATCTATGTCGAGCGCGGTGACGGTTCCCGCAAGTGGGACGTCGACGGAAACGAATACGTCGACTACGCCGGTGGACATGGAGCGCTGCTTTTGGGCCACAACCATCCCGCTGTAACCGACGCCGTCCAGCAGCAACTCAAACGCGGCACTCACTACGGCGCGAACCATCAATTGGAAATGCAGTGGGCCGAACTGGTCAGGCGGCTAATTCCGTCGGCCGAGCGCGTGCGGTTTACCAATTCGGGAACGGAAGCGACGTTGCTCGCCTTTCGGCTGGTGCGAGCCCACACCGGCAAACTGAAAATCGTTCGCTTCATGACCAATTTTCATGGCTGGCAAGATCACGTGGCCTTCGGCGTCGGTACCCATCACGATGGAACGCCGACGCCCGGCGTATTACCCGCCGTAGCTGAAAATCAGCTCTTATGTCCGCCGGGCGACATCGATGCGGTCCGCCAGTTGCTGGCCAGTCGAGACGACGTTGCCGCCATCATTGTCGAGCCGACAGGGGCAAGCTGGGGACAAGTGCCCATCGCGCCGCAATTCCTAAAAGATCTGCGCGAAGTCACCACCGAACACGACGTCATTTTGATCTTTGACGAAGTGATCACCGGCTTTCGCTGTTCGCCTGGCGGCGCACAAGCGCATTACGGAGTGACGCCCGACTTGACGACCTTGGCAAAAATCCTCGCCGGCGGTTTTCCCGGTGGAGCGCTCGTCGGCCAAAAGGACATCCTGGATTGGCTCGACCATCAAGCATGCAAGGACGCGGATCGCGAAAAAGTCCCCCATCAAGGCACCTTCAATGCGAACCCCATTTCCGCCGCGGCCGGAATCGCGATGTTGGAAATCGTGGCCGACACCGACGCCTGTCAGCGAGCCAACGACTACGCCGCCCAGTTGCGGGAAGAACTGGCGGGTGTGATTCGCGACGAGGGCGTTGATTGGTGCGTCTACGGAAGCTTCTCGGGATTCCACATTTTTCTAAACCCCGATCATGAACCGGTAGCAGCTCAGGACATCCTCGCCCCCAGCTTTGATTTTCAAAAGATCAAGCGATCCTCATCTTCACCATTGGCCCACAAATTGCGTTTGGGCATGTTGATTCACGGCGTCGAGATTTTCGGTTGGCCTGGCGCGATCACTTCCGCGGCGCACACCGCGGAAGATCGCGAGCGAACCGTCGAGGCATTTCGCAACACTCTGCGAATGCTCAAGGAAGAAGGCGAACTTTAACCGACGAAGAACGATCGCGGAGTCGCCTAGCATGCCGGCGGTTGAAGGATTCTCATTGAGGCGCTGCCTCGTTACGTTCTGGACATCAGCGAAGAAAGCACCTCATGTCGCAGCCATTGATTATCGACTTACACCTGGACCTGGCCTGGGATGCGTTGTTTTGGAACCGCGATCTCACGATTGACGCCCAACAAGTAAGACGGCAAGAGGAAACCGAACCGGCTCAGGTCGCCGAAGGGTTTGATTGCGGGATTTGCACGGTGACGTTTCCCGAACTGCGGCGGGGCAGCGTGGGCATCATTCTTAGCACCATCATGTCGCGGATCGAACCGCGGCATGTTGAAAACCGGCGTGACGGCATGCGGACCCAAGAGCAAGCCATGGCCGTGGGCCGCGGACACTTGGCTTACTACCAAGCCATGTACCGGCGAGGTGAACTGAAGCCGGTGCGGAATTTGAACGACCTGGAAGAAGCCGTCGCCGCTTGGAAGAATCCGTCCGACAACGCAACCACTCCGGTCTATCACATCCTTTCGATGGAAAGCGCCGATCCGATCGCCGACCCGGCCGATGTCGAGTTTTGGTGGGACGCGGGACTGCGCGTCGTCGGCCCGGCCCACTTTGGACACAACACGTACATTCACGGCACGGGAACGGTGGGTGGGTTGAAACCCGCGGCGAAAGATCTTTACAAGGAGATGCGGCAGGCCGGCATGATCCTGGACATTACGCATATGGCCGATCAAGCCGTGAAGGAATCATTCGAGCTGTGGGACGGCCCGATCATGGCTTCGCATTGCACGTGCCGATCGATCGTTCCGGGACAACGGCACCTTGAAGATTGGATGATCAAGGAAATCATTCGCCGCGACGGAGTCATTGGTTTGGTCTTCTGCCAAATGTTCCTCGACCCGAATATCCAGTGGGAGTCCCGTCCCAAACGCAGTGAATTCAAAGCCGACATGAGCATGGAAGGGATCATACCCCACGTGGAACACATCGCGGATCTGGCCGCGGGTTCGACGGCCAACATTTCGATCGGCACCGACATGGACGGCGGCTTTGGCGCGGAGATCACTCCCACCGACGTCGACACGATCGCCGACCTGCAAGGATTCGGCCCGGTACTGGCCCGGGCGGGAATGCCCGGCAACGAGATCGAAGGAGTTCTGAGCGGCAACGCCCTACGGCTGTTCCGCAAGGCTTGGAAAGAATGATCCATTCTCTACGCCGATAAGACTGATCACCATAAGATTGATCATGATGGCCGCTCTGGCCCCTTTCGGCGGACGGCCGATCAAGAGACCGTTTATCCGAAATCTCAAGATGGACTCTTCCACTGATCCACAAAATCCAAAAACTCGCGGACAGGCGACGACTTGGACCGGCATTCGTGAGTGATGAGATATAGTTGGCGTTTGGCTCGTAAGCCCCGCACCTTCACCGGAACAATCTTCTCCTCTTCGATTTCCTTCTTCAGCGACATAGCCGACAAGAAGGCGATTCCCGCTCCGCACGCAACCGCCGAGGCAATCGCGTCGTTCGAATTCATTTCAATCCCGATGCTCAAGCTGGCCATCGATATCCCCTTGGCTTCCAGTGCCTTCTCGACGCAGTGGCGGCTACCCGATCCGGCTTCGCGGACAATCAGTGTTTCGTCTCGCAGATCTTCGGCACCGATTACACTCTTGTTGGCAAAAGGGTGATCAGGTGGAACCACAAGAATGAGTTCATCGGCGGCGACGGGGTGAGACATGAGATGGGGAGAATTCGGCAACTCGCCAACGAGGCCCACATCCGCTTCGTGATTTTCCACGCACTGTATAGCCGCGTCGCTGTCGGAGACCACGACGGACTCGTGAACATTGGGAAACAACTTTCGAAACTCGCCCAGCATTCGTGGCAATAGCAACTCGGCGGGAACCGTGCTGGTGGCAATCCGCAGCGTTCCGCTCAGAGCGGTCTCCTGCTGGCTCACTTCCCGTATTGCTTCTTCGGTCAGGTCGACAATGCGCTGCGCGTAATCGTACAACCGCTTTCCCGCCTCGGTCAGGCGAACCTGCCGGCCGGACCGCTCGAAAAGACGGACGGTCAGTTGCTTTTCGATCGCCGCCACGTGCTGGCTGACCGCACCCTGGGTAAGTTCGAGTGCCTTGGCTGCCCGGGTGAAACTTAGCTCGCGCGCGGCGGCGACAAAAGTCTTTAGATGACGCAACTCCATGCGCCCTTTATACCAAACTGCCATTACGACATGGCTAACCATGGAAATCCGTATCTCTCGGGTTGCGCTGACGAAACCCGTGAGCGAATCGGGCTAAAAAAACGATGTAAGATATTTCAACAAAAAGAGTTACGTGATTCTTGGGTCGGACCTTGCGTGACAAGAATCCGGTTCGTCGAAGAATGCTAGGCACCGTCGGCAACTCGCCCGTTTGCGGCAATAAGGTAAAATAGAAGTGAACAAAATTCCTACTCCCAACGAGGGACGTCGATTCAACTACCCTGCCGCCGGATTGGCGGCCATTCTTTTCGATTCGAGTGGTGTGGATCTCGTCTGGAGGATTAGCCATGTCGCACGAACAAGACTTTCGCAATGACGCAGGGGCGGCCAGGACGGTCGTCAGCGGCGAAGAGTCTCTTCCTGCCGATCGTTGTGTCGATTTCTTCCGCTTCATGGTTCGCGCGCGGGCCATGGAAGATCAGATGATCAAGATGAGCAAGTCGGGGATGGGCTACTTTTGGATTGGCGGACCGGGCGAAGAGGCCTTTAACGTGGCGCTCGGCCTTCACATCAAGAAGGGATTTGGACCAGCCTACGATTATTTGCATCTGCATTACCGTTGTGGCGCGATCCTGATCGCCATGAACATGGATCTGCTGGAAGGCGTCCGCCAAATGGCGATGACGCGCACGGATGTCAATTCGATGGGACGCAATTTCGTAGGCCACTATGCTCGCCGGCATGCCAACGTTATTCCCGTGACTTCCGTGATCGAAGTGCAGTACACCATGGCGCCGGGTACCGCGCTGATGCAAAAGCGACATGGCGGCGATGGTGTGACGATCGTCACGGGCGGCGACGCGGGCACGGCCGAAGGCGATTTCGCCAGTTGTATGATCTGGAGTTCGCGCCCCGGCAATGAAGTTCCCGTGTTGATCGTCGTAACCAATAATCGCTGGGGCATCTCGACGCCGGCGGAGGGCCAACACAGCGAAAAGAACATCGTGGACCGTGGCCATGCATTCGGAATTCCAGGCGAGGTGGTCAACGGCAACGACCCGATCGCCAGCTATCACGCGGTTGCTCGGGGAATGGAGTATTGCCGAACCGAGCGCAAGCCCTATTTGCTAGAAGCGAAGGTCTCTCGATTGTATGGCCATTCTTCGTCCAGCGGCGCGACGCGAGTGGAAGGCGAACCCGATTGTATTTCCATGTTTGAACACAAGCTGGTCACCGACAAGGTGCTGTCGCGCAAGCAGATCAATCGGATCCATGGCGACGCACAAGCCGAAGTCGACGATGCTTTTCAGCAAGCGCTCAGCGAGCCGATGCCGACTGCGGAAGATATTCCTAAATTCACGTATGCCGCCAGCGAAGTGGACCACGTCTATCCCGACGATTACACCGGGCTGCCAGAAGCTTGACACCTGCCACGCACGAGGAGCCAAGCCATGGCCACATTAGTACAAGCAGTTCGCCTTGCGCTTCACTACGGTGAAGAAAATTTAGGCGTGACGGACGTTTTCGGCCAAGACGTGGGACCTCCGCTGGGAGGTGTCTTCACCGCGACCCAAGGCTTAAAGACCGCCTGGAATTCGCCGCTGGACGAGCGAGGCATTATCGGCACCGCCATGGGAATCGCTTATGCGGGCGGCCGCCCAGTCGCCGAGATTCAGTTCTGCGATTACGGCTTTAATACGATCGATTTGCTGAAGGTCGCCGGCAACCAACGCTGGGCCAGCGCCGGCAACTTTGATATGCCGATCGTGGTCATGACGCCCAGCGGATCGGGAATTCACGGCAGCTTGTATCATTCGCACTCCTTCGAGAGCATCGCCACGCGTCTGCCGGGTTGGAAAATCGTCATGCCCAGCACGCCGCTGGACGGGTACGGGCTAATGATCGCGGCAATTAGAGACCCTAACCCCGTCTTGGTTTTGCTGCCCAAGGCGCTGCTTCGCTTGCCGAGCAAAGAGTTGATTCCTGGCGAACCGACGAATGAAAAAGAACTCAAAAGCATGATCGACGCACCGGTGGGCGATCGAACGGATTGGCAGCCGCGTTGGCCCGCCGTTGAAGAGTACTTGGTGCCCATCGGGGTCGCGAAGCTCGCTTGCGAGGGTTCGGCGGCAACGGTGATTAGCTATGGACGCACTTTACCGCTGGCCGTCCGGGCGGCGAATGAGTTGCGCCAAGAGGACGGACACTCGTTCGACGTAATCGACCTGCGCAGCATCTTTCCTTATGACTGGAAAATGATCAGCCAGAGCATTCTGAAAACGGGCCGAGTGCTTGTCGTCAATGAAGATACGGAGGTCACGAACTTCGGCGAGCACTTGCTGCGGCGAGTCGTCGAGGAACATTTTTATGAACTGCTGGTCCGCCCCCGCGTTCTAGCAGGCCAACATATCCCCGGTATCGGGCTGAACCACGTTTACGAGGAAAATTCCGTCCCGCAACTGCAAGACATTAAACTAGCGATGCAAGAACTCGCGAACGAGCCGACGTAGAGTCAAGTTTTTTGCGCGACTATTTCGCGATACGAGGTAACCATGGATTTTCAATTACCCGAACTGGGCGAAGGTGTTTACGAAGCCGAACTGGTTGAGTGGCTCGTAACGCCTGGCGCGACGGTCAAGCAAGGGCAGCCTTTAGCCGAGGTGATGACCGACAAGGCCACCATGGAATTACCCGCGCCGTTCGCGGGCCGTATCACGGATCTGCTGGTGAACGAGGGGGACGATATCCAAGTCGGCGGCGTAATTTTGAAGTACGAAGGCGCGAAGGGCACAAAACGCAAGACGGCCAAAAAGAAGAAAAAGAAAGCGGCGGCGAAGGCGTCATCCGTAAGTCGCGATGTCGCTCAGACCGTTGATGTCGCTCAAAGTGTCAATGGCGATCAGACGGCAGCCTCTGTTCGGGCAGCGCCTTCGGTTCGCCGCATGGCGCGGCAACTCGGGATTGACTTACACCGAGTCCCGGGCAGCGGCCCCAGCGGCCGCATCCTGATCGACGATTTGGCAGCCTGCATTCAGGCAAGTTCGCCTCCACCAGCGACCACATCCGGCAGTGAATCACGGCAGCCAACCGACTTGCTTGGATTGACGAATTATCGGGCGGGCACACGAATCAAGCTCAAGGGCATCCGCCGAAAAATTGCCGAACAGATGGTCCACGCCAAGACCACGATTCCGCATTACAGCTATGTAGACGAATGCGACGTGACGGAACTCGTGAATTTGCGCGGCTCGCTCAAGGAGACCTGCCAGCGGCAAGGCGTGAAGCTGACCTATATGGCGTTCTTCGTCAAAGCCGTCGTCGAAGCGCTGAAGGAAGTTGCGATCGCCAACGCGTCGCTTGACGAAGAAACGAGCGAGATCGTGTTGCACGACCGGTACGACATTGGAATCGCCACCAATACACGCGACGGGCTTGTCGTCCCGGTCATTCGCAATGCCGACACACTGGATATTCTACAAGTTGCTCGCGAGATCGACCGGCTGTCAAATGCCGCGCGGGACGGCAAGGCGGCTCGCGACGAATTGCGGAACGGAACTTTTACGATCACTTCGATCGGCGGCATCGGCGGCTTGATTTCCACGCCAATCATCAATCATCCCGAAGTCGGCATCATGGGCGTCGGCCAGGTCGTCAAGCGGCCGGTTTACGACGATGCAGGCAACATCCGACCGGCCGACATGCTGTACCTGTCCTTCTCTTTTGACCATCGCGTCGTCGATGGCGCGATCGGCGCGACGTTTGGCAATATCGTGTCACAACATCTAAAGAACCCGGCCGCGATGTTGCTGCCAGTCAGTTAACCCCAGGGGTACCCGCGCACGGATTGCGTGCCAACGATCCTCGCTCTAGGCTTTATCCCAAAACTCGAAAAACCGTAGCGAAACTCGTCAAGAGTTTCGGTTTTGTGCGTGGCCGAAAGTCTAGACGACTTTCGCTAAGAAGTCTTGGGACGAAGCCTAGTTATCTGGGAGAGATCGAATGATGCGGGATAACACCGAGAAGACGAGTACCCCCGCTCGTTGCTGCTCGACACGCCGACAATGGCTCAAGAACGCGACCGCGATTGCGGCAATCTCGGCGACACCCGATGTGTTGTTTTCGCAGGAACGTCAAAGATTCTCACGGGCCAAGGATCATTACGCGACCGGCAAGAACCAGGCGGTTGCGTCGACATCCAAGGAAGCATCGGAGTCGGCGATGTGGGCGTTATCGCGCGGCGGTAACGCGGCCGACGCCTACATGACGGCCACCCTGACGCAGACCGTTGTCGAGCATGGATTGACATCGATTGGCGGCGGGTTCTCGATCAAATACTTCGATGCGGCGACCGGTGAAATCAACAGCGTCTTGGGACCGCTCGGACCCGCGGAGGCCGAGCCGTATGACTTTGAACGCGAGTCCCCGGTGACGCAGACGGGCCGCGCGATGCCGGTTCCCGGCTTCCTGGCCGGCGTTCATGCCGCCCACAAGCAGTTTGGAAAATTGAAGTGGGTACAACTATTTGAGCCCGCGATCAAATATGCCAACGAAGGCTTCCCGGTCGCGCCATTGCTCGTGAGGGCGGCGAGTGCCAAGGCGGCTCGGCATGAAGAAGGAAAAGCACTCTGGTTAAAAGAAGGCCGTTTCCTTCAAGCCGGCGAATCGCTTGTCCAAAAGGACCTCGGTAAGACACTGGAACGAGTGTCCGCGGAGGGACCCGAGTATTTCTACGCGGGTGAATTCGCCACGAACTATGTTCGCCGCGCCAAGTCCGACGGCGGCCTCATTACGATGAAGGACATGGCGGCTTGGCGAGATTTGAGCCGCGGACGGAAGGACAACCCAGAGGGCAATTACCGCGGCTATCGCATTTCGGCGGCAGGCCTAATCACGTACGCCTTGCATTTGAACGAGGCCTTGGATTTGAAGTCGACGGGTCCGGCACGAACGAATCCAGAATCGTTGTATCGCCAGTATCGCATCATGGAAGAAGTGTTCCTTTCTTCACGCGACTACTCGAAAGAAACCCACGAACAGTTTGCCTCACCCGATTACGCTCGCCAGCGCGCCGACGCGGTTCTAAACGGCCCACCGCGAAAGTTGACATTCGACGCGATCTTCAATACCTGTTTTCTGGTTGTCCGCGATCGGGACGGCAACATCGCTTGGGGGACGCATTCAATCAATACTCCGACGGCCTTTGGCGCCGGAATCATGGTCGATGGAGTCTACGCCGCGCATGCGATGAATCGCGAACACGTCCGCGGGTCTGGCGGGAGTGCTCCTGGAGTTTCAACCAGCCTTGCGTTATTCAAAGATGGAGAACCTCGCCTGATCGCGGGCTCGCCCGGCTTCGGATTCGTGCATGGTCCTTGGCAATACTGCGCGGGAGTTGTCGAATGGGGACTCTCACCGATCGAGGCGATGAACCAGCCTCGCTTCGGCTTGCCTCGCCGCGATGGCAAGGTTTACTTCGAGAGACACTACGAAGACAAAGTGTTCGAGATGTTGACCGAGCGGAAGATTCCGTTCTCGAAAGGACGCCCGTCGCCGTTCACGGGATTGGTGGGTGCCTTGACCTTAGACGACGAGGATACACTGCACATCGTTCAGGACGGACGTGTCGATGGCTACGCTCTGGCGGACTAGGTCGGCGATCCGTTCTTCTCGCATGCCCGCCAAGGCATCTACAAATCGTAACTAGAACTAGATACCGTAGAAGTCACAAAATTCCCGAACCGGCGTCTGGACCCTGAGTACCTGAAAAGGAAAGCATTCGTGTAATTGCTCGACGCTCATGGTTCGCTTCAGGCGTTCCAAGAATGGCCGTGTCATTCTCTCTTTAGTATCTCCGTGCCGATCCAGAAATTGCCCCCACAGCGGCATCGACTGAAACCGATCCGGGATGACTCGCGCCGTCGCCACATACGAGGCGGGGAACAAGCGACGATACGCCGCCAGATTGTACAACCAAGAGGCCCCCACGACCTGGACTCGCTCGTCCTGAGTCCGTTGCACGTGCCTGAAGAGGGCCGTCAAGTCGTCGCGTCTCTGCCGAAAGCAGGCAACGTCCAGGGAGGAGTGGCCTTCCGTGTCGGAATTTTGGAAGTGAAGACGAATGCAGTCCCCGTGGATCAGTGCGTACGAAAAACAGCCAAAGGTTGCCACGATGGGCGGCCCCGCCATCACGTCGGCTCTCGAAAGGTAAAAGCGATAGGTCCACTCCAACCGATCGTGAGCGTCTTCCAAACCGGCTAGGAATGCCTGCCAGGTCGGATGCTCCGAATGAAAGTCTCGATTCAAACCAAACCGGACATATAGATTCGTGTATTCGAGTAGCGCTCGTGGCAAAGGGATGCCGGAAAGCTTTGCGACCTTGTCTGCAAACTGGATCTGAAGATCAAAGAACCCTTTCGCGTAAACCATCCGTGCTGCTCACATCTTGCCACGACGTATCCGTGGGCGACAGTTCAGCGGCCCACGGCGTGCTTATTCGTTCTTGGTACTCGATCGGGTGTGAAGACTTTGCACATCGGCCCAAAGCTTTCGCCAGGCGTCTTGCTCGTCGGCGGGAATCGTGGCCAGGACGCTCTCGCCGCGGACGGACGCCAGTTGGCGGTCCGCTTGCCATCGTTCAAGCGTGTGGTTGATCAAGAGCGCGGCCTGAGGGTTCTCGTCGAGCAGTTTCGTCCAAGCATCGAGGTCCGCTTGCAGCCATGTTCGTGCTTGTTCGAGCCACTTGTCTCGTTCGTCCGCGGATTCGTTCTCCTCCAATTCCGCGATCGCCATGGCCGCAGCGCAGACGGCGTTGTATCGATGGCCCGCTTGTAGGTCGTTGGCCTGTTTGGGTTCGACCTTGAAGGCTTCCGCATAGAAGCGAGTTGCGTGCTTGAATTCCTTCTTGTAGTGGAACAAAAGATGGGCCATCTGAAGATGTTCTCGCGTATCGGCGGGCGATGCTTCGCCGCTCAGCACGTCGGGTAGCCTGCGGTTCGCCGCTTCAATCTGTTCCGCCTCGGCAACCCAAGTCGCCGACGGGTAAGGCCAGCCAGTCCGTTTCGACCCGATCTCGTGCCCACGGCGAAACTCTTGCAGCGAGTCGCCGAACCTTCCTTTTTGCCTTAAGAGATGCGCCAGGTTGCAGTGTGCCTCGGCCTGGTCTGGATCGAGAGCCAAGGCTTGGCGGTAGGCCGCCATCGCGCCGTCGACGTCTCCGTTGGATGACAGAGCGAGTCCCAGACTGTAGTGGAGGCCGGCGTCATTGGGATTGAGCTTCAGGGCATTCTGAAAAACCTCAATCGCGCCGTCCAGGTCGCCTGTCATCGCTAGGGCGACTCCGAGATTGCTTTGACTTTGCCGTAACTTGGGATCGATAGCCAGCGCGCGGCGATAGGCGGCGATGGCGGCCGGCATGTCGCCTTTGGCCGATAGTGCGTTTCCCAGATTGTTGTGGGCTTGCGCGAAGTTGGGGTTAAGGGCCAGCGTTTGGCGATAGGCCGCGATCGCCTCGTCCAAGTCGTTCCTGGCACGCAATCCGTTACCCAGTCCGTAGTGGGCGTCGACATTTTGTGCGTCCAATTCCAGGGCCCGACGATTGGCGGCGACCGCTGCGTCCGCGTTTCCCTTACTGAGCTGCGCGATGCCGAGATTCACATGGGCCTGAACCATTTGCGGATCGATTTCAATCGCCTGATGAAAAACGGCGATGGCGTCGTCCAGGTCACCCCGGGCGTGCAGGGCCGAGCCCAAATCGTTGTTGGTAGTTGCGTCTTGGGGAACGAGTTCAAGGGCCCGACGAAAAGAGTCGATCGCATCATCCAAGTTCCCCTTTTCCATGAATGCCGTGCCAAGATTGGAATGTGCATTGGCGTGCGTCGAGTCCATGCGAATTGCTTCATGATAGGCCGCAATGGCGTCATCGAGACGGCCTTTTGCCTGCAGTGTATTCCCCAGGTTGCTCTGAGACTCGACGTACTCTGGGTCGATCTTCAAGGCTTGACGGAAGGCCGCCATCGCGCCATCCATATCCCCGTTGGCGGCCAACGCATTACCCAAGTTGTGCTGCGCGAACGCAAATTCCGGGTTGATGGCTAGTGCTTGGCGAAACGCATCAATCGCGCCGTCGAAGTCTTTCGTGGAAAAATAGGTACTGCCTAGGTTGTTCCAGGCCGCAATGCTCTCTGGACGAATCGCCAATGCGGCCCGATCAAAGGCGATTCGGACATTCAAATCGCGGGCATGATCGCCTAGCGTGAGGTTCACCCAATAATCCGACGGGTAACGACGTTGCACGCGCAGCAAAAACGGAGTGCTATCGACTCCCACTGTACGCATGCGCCAGGCGAGCAAGACTAGAATCTGGGGCGATTGCTCCGCTACGTCACAATCGTCGACGAGTGCCTGGAGTTCCGCCAGATTCGACCAGTTCGACGCCGTGCGCACTCGGTCGCGCCACGATTCTGGATCCGCCCGTCGGGCGACCTCCAGCACACGGGCGAGTTCCTCGCCCTCGGACAAGGCGCCGGCCCAATGATCCAGCGCGGCGACGATAAAAGGGTGGATTGAAGACTGCTGAATGCGCGACGCCAAGCCGGATGGATCACCCGTTAGAATCGGAAGATCGGCCGCGCGGAACTCCGTTTGATATACGGGAGCTGCTAGTGACGGGTCCCACTTGCCCCCGGCGATCGCGCTGGCCTGCAAGCGAATCGCTTCCAAACGAACGGCAAGTTCGTGGTCTTCCAGCGCGGTGGTCAATTGCTGGTTCAGAGCGCCAATGCGTTGATCAAGCTCAGGATCCACCTCCACCTGTCGCGCCAGACTTTCGGCGCGGCCCACGGCCGATAGCGCCGTATCGAGCTTTCCGCGCCAGATGAGCGGTTCGTCCATCAGGGTGTAGGCGCGTTTGGAATCTTGCAGGACCGTGAACAGGTCCGCGTAACTGCGCTCGGCCTCGTCAAGCGACGCGGTGATGTCGCCGGTGGCCTGGCTTATCTTCGATTGCGTGATGACGCGGTGGTTGAGATACCATGTTGCCGCTCCGCCAATCGTCGTAACAAGCAGAACGAGAGACGCCAACAGAGCCATGCCGACGCGACGTCGTTTGCGTTCTTCGATGGCCTTGGCTTCCGCCGCCGCCTGGTCGATGGCCGCCTGCTTGAGCCGTTCCTGCACGGAGTTCAGATAGGAAGACAAGCGTCGGGCCACTTCGCCGGCATCGGCGGGTCGGTCGGCAGCGGCGGGCGCAAGGCACGTTTGGGCCAGTTCGATGACCTCGCCGTCGGCACCACAGCCCGCCAAGCGCTGCTGCGCCTTCGAGACATCTCCTTGCACGGCTTGAGCCAACGGAGTGGCGTCTTCGTGACGCTCGTACGGTGGATGGCCAGTGAGGATCGCGCACAAGATGCCGCCTAAGCCAAAGACGTCGCTGCGCTGATCGAGCGACGCGACTTCGCCACGCGCCTGTTCCGGTGGCATGTAGGCCGGTGTCCCCATCACGTCGCCATGACGCGTGAGGCGCTCGCCGGGCGTGGCGGAGGAATCGAGTGGTCGCGTGTCGGCGTCATCTGGCCGCTCACCGTCGTCTTCGCGGCTTCCCGCCACCGGTGGTGCTGGTCCCGATCCCGTGTTCAACCGCCGGGCCAGCCCCCAGTCCATCACCTGCACCTCACCAAATGCGCCGACCATGACGTTGCCGGGTTTGAGATCGCGGTGAATAATTCCTTCGGAATGCGCGTACGCCAGCGTCTGGGCGATTTGTTCAAAGATCTTGAGAAAGTTCGGTAGCTCGCTGGCGGGTGAAGACCGCTCCTTCAGCAAGTCCGCCAACGTTCGACCGGCAATCAGCTTCATTGCAAAAAACGGCCGACCATCCTCAAGGCGGCCGATCTCGTGAACCGGCGCGATGCCTGGATGCTGTAACTGTCCGGTGATCCGAGCTTCCGCCAAGAACCGCTCTTCGGCAAGGCCGCCCGGTTCGTCGCGAGCCAACAACACCTTAACCGCCAGAGGCCGCTGCATATCGGCATCGATGGCGCGGTAGACGACACCCATTCCACCGCGGTCGATCTCGTCGACGATTGTGTAGCGACCGCCGACAAGTGCTTCACCCGCAGGCGCGAACTGGGGCCTCCCCGGCAAAGTCGTCGCCGCTTCGGCACCCTGACGATTGGAGGAAACCGTGGAATCCAAGCGGTCTACGGTGTGCGTGCGGTCGACCTCTGCTTGACCTTCCGGACTCCCTTTCGGATCGGCGGAATCCTGCATCGAGATTTTTTCTGTTCGCGGGGATCACTTAATTACCGCTAGTTATCTTATCACTCGATCCTCGCTAAGGCCAACATCCCCGGTACCAAGACGGCTGCCGGATGGATGTGGCCCAAGTTGCGTCTGGGGTCAAAGATGCCGCGGAGGAAGTCGGATCCCCGCGCAGCGCCAACGAAAACGCAAAACAGCTATAATATTGGCTTCTAGCCTGCCAACTTGGAATCACGTCGAGGCCTGACCATGCGACCACGAATCGTCTTATTGCTTTCCGCCTTCATCCTGGTCGGACTCGTGACAGATCGGATCGGTCGCGCACTGGAACCCAGCGGCGTCAATCGCGATCTGGTCAAAGTTGCCGCCGTGCAGATCAGCGGATACGACAAGGGCGATGTTCGGCGCGAAGGATACGATCCGACGCCGCGGTTCCTGCCGTTCATCGATCGCGCTGGGAAGGATGGGGCGCAGCTAGTGGTCTTTCCGGAATACGTTCTGGGGCGGATCTCCGTGCCTGGGCCGCAAACCAAACAGATTTCGGCGGCGGCAAGGAAGAACTCTATTTACGTCGTCGTCGGTTGTTGGGAAGTGTTCGACGACGAAACATTTGCGAACACCGCCTTGGTCTTCGATCGCGACGGCAAGATCATGGGCAAGTATCGCAAGACGCATGCAGCCATCGACCATTGGGATCGCAGCGGGCCACCGTGGGCACGTCCGCCAGCAGGCAAGTCGCGCGACTGGATGATTCGCAATGACCCGGAATGGATCATGGAACCGGGCAAGGATCTACCGGTGTTCGATTTTGATTTCGGCAAGGTGGGAATCATGACTTGCTACGACGGCTGGTTTCCCGAACCGGCACGTGTCTTGTCGCTTAAAGGGGCCGAACTGCTGATCTGGGTCAACGGTCGCGGCGGCGCGGCCGAGGACTTCATCGTAAAGTCGACGATGTTTCAGAGTCAGGTTGCCATGATCGCCACGAACCAAGCCTATGGCGGCGGCACCATGATCGGCGACTGGCCCGCGCGGATCATCGCCCGCGGTCCGGACAAACAGGAATCGTACATCTCCGCAACGATCAATCTAAAAAAGATTCGCCAAGTCCGAGCAACCAGTCGCAACTTCCGACAACGCCGACCAGATCTGTACGGCAAACTGGCGGAGCCCCACCACGATCGGAAGTCGACGACGAAAGACTAACCCCGATGCCCCACCTCGCCAGCGAGAGCGGGCACCACCTCATCCTGTAGCAACTGCTGGACGAGGGTCCTCAGCGATTGCAGTTGCTGGTCAACTGGCGTCCGTTCCAAAACCGAACGGCTTGTTTCTAAGAATAGTCGGGGCGACTGGATTCGAACCAGCGACCTCTGCGTCCCGAACGCACAAGTCATCAATCGCAAGCTACTAATTCACAACAGCTTACGCAGACCAATGATTCCGTTTGCACCAGGGTTTGCACCAGCGAACGGGATTTGGAGCAAATCAAGGATCATCTCGCGGCCAACTTGACGCCAGATGAATGCCGGCGACTGGCTCAACTACTGACCGAATCAGAGGGCTTCCATGATGCGAAGGAAACGGGCGTGCAACCGGTGCGTCGTTAAGCAACTACTCGTTTGAAGCGAAGAGGAAGCGTGCGAGAAAGGGCACTCGTTCGGATACCACAATTCCGACGAATCCGCAAAGAAACTAACCGTTGCCAACCGGCGTGATTTCACGAATCGTTGGCGACCCGCACACACTGCCCGGCGTTGGTAAGGTTTGGTACATTATTGGTTTACAGCCAATTGGCGCGAGGGCACTGACGGATCTTCGATATGCCTAAGCTAGACGAGTACCTGCAGATCACCGAGGCAGCCGAGTTTCTTGGAGTCTCTCGAAACACGCTTCGGAACTGGGGGAGAGAGGGGAAAATCGTCGAACATCGACACCCGATCAACAACTACCGCTTGTACAAGCAGACTGACCTCGAAGCGTTGCTTCGAACCGCCGAGAAGTCGTCCGTAAAGAGAGCAAAGAAGCCACGCTAAATCCAAGAAAGAGATTCCGTGACTGAAACGGAAGTCCAAACACCGATACCGCAGTCAGTAATCGACTCGCTGCTAACTGCGCAACTTGCGATTGCGTGGGCCGGCGAAGGCGGAGAAGAACCACGCCTTGGCTGGTGGCGCACAGATCTCAAGAGCGAATTTGGCGGCGAAGACTATTTTCGTCGCCTACTGCCAAACAGTTGGGAGTGGGCCATCTTTCAGGCAATGCGTGAAGCCGCACGGCGCCGCGATGCGGAGCTCCGCGAACAAGATCACGACGCTGACCGAATCCTCTCCCTTTATTGTCTCGGTTTTGAAATCGACGAACGCGTCGATGAGCGTCTGATGGAACTGAAACGTTCCGGCTCGACGCCAATAGGTGCTTTGCCTCCACTTCGTGATGTTGTTACCGACGAGTGGAATGCTGAGAGCTTCGCGGAATGGCTGGAAGGTCATGGTTCGGTAGACTTCACGAAGGTCCCAATTGGCCGCCGCCTGAAGGGAAGAGTACCGGAGTCAGTGGAACTGACCGTCGACCATCTCGTAGCTGGTTGCCGACCGTTGTCCGCGACATATCCGTTGCCGCATTACCGGAGGACACAATGATGGATCGTCCTTCGGAAGCCGTAAAATATCACACGCATCTGCTCAGGTGTTCAATCGAAATTGAACACTCACGTGAGTATTGGCAGCGCGTTGATGGAGCAGCTTCTCCGGAGACAGCAGAAGCTGCATTCAGTGAGTTCTGGTTCGGCGCCCGTAGTATGTCGCGGGTCGAAGTCCTGGTGACAAACTTCCGAGAGCGATTCGACCAATTTCCACCGTCGCTGCAGGTTCTCCACGCTTGGGCCGACATGGAGCCTGCAACGCGACGGATTATTTGTCACTGGCATATGCAGCTTGCCGATCGCCTTTATCGCGAGTTCACGGGCGACTATCTTGTTGCCCGTCTACAAAGCGGTCGAACCAAGATTAGGAGAGACCTCGTCGTACGCTGGATAGACCAGCGTGCTCCGGACAAATGGACGGTATCAACGCGAATCCAGTTCTCACGCAAGCTTCTCTACTCTGCTTCAATGGCCGGCCTCTTAGAAGGCAGCCGCGATCCTCGACAGTTAAAGTGTCCTCGTGTTGGCGATGACGCGCTCACCTACCTCTATTACCTGCTTCGAGGCGTGCAGTTCGCGGGCACCCTAACCGACAACCCTTACGTCGCTTCGGTCGGACTCGCTGGCCCAGAACTGGAAAGCCGTCTCCGAAAGTTATCGGGGCTCCGATTCCGCAAACAGGGTGACATGGTCGAATTTGGCTGGAAGTTTGATGGATTGCGCGAATGGGCCGAGACGACGGTGATGCCAAACGCAGAAATGAAGATCGGAGGAACGGTATGACCGCAGACCTGTTCCACCAGACGCGATTGCAGCAGGCAATTCACGCCCTGCGCGAAGATTTGATTCAAGAGAATGGACCACGAATCAGCACAATGCGGAATTACCGTTTTGCCATCGTCCAGTACGACCCGAAAGAAGAATTCAAGCTGCGTCAGGAAGTTAGAAAGCTCCACACCGAGCTGGTCTCAAACGGCTGGATGGTTTTGACCATCAGCTTGCAAGAGTTGTTGCTCGATCGCGTTCGAGCTCAGGGTGACGAATTCATTGAACGGGTTATCGAACGTGAAAAGACTACGTCAACGAAGTCGACTGAACGTGGCTTGACGTACTTGCAAGGAAAGCTTGCTCCACTGATCGAAGGACCGGACGGGATTGCCGCTGACTGCAGCCGCATCATTTGCGAATACGCTGATGAGAATCCTGACAAACTGGACCGCATGCTCGCCATCATTGGCCGTGCCGGTGCGTTGTATCCGTTCTTTCGATCTTCAGCGTTACTCCGTCATCTTGATGGTCGAACCAACCACGTCCCCGTCGTGTTGCTGTATCCCGGTGAGCGTCGAGGCGACAAAGGACTTTCGTTTATGGGCGTCCTCGAACCCGACAGCGACTATCGACCACGTATTTACTGATGAGCACAACCATGTTAATTCGCCAGCTCTTTCAGCAGGATGTCACTCGCGACATACCGCCGGTCGTCTACTTCCACGAGCAAAGCCCCGCCAAGGTCGAGAGCGAAGTCTCGGAATACATCATCACGGGCGGCTGGAAAAAAGAGCATCCGAATTACAAACGCGTCCCTGACGGAATCCATGAACAATACGTCCGCCTGCTCACAGCAATTGCCAAGGAGTGCGACAAACCCGGTGGGCCATCGTTACCTACTGCTTGGATTTCGGGCTTCTACGGATCTGGTAAGTCGAGTTTCGCAAAGTTGCTCGGACTCGCCTTGGACGGCGTGGAACTGCCAAGTGGAAAATCGCTGGCAGACTCACTTCTTAGCCGCGACATGTCCGACCGTGCTGAAGAGTTTCGCGAGGCATGGAAGAATCTCCGTCAGAAGATCGAAGAACCGTTCGCGGTCGTATTCGACATTGGTGGATTCGCTCGCGACAACGAGCATATACACTCGGCGTCCGTCAGGCAGCTGCAAAAGCGTCTGGGCTACTGCAGCAACCACCTTGTCGCCGATTTCGAGCTAAAGCTTGAACAAGCTGGCGAGTGGGAGCGTTTCCTCGATGTCTCCCAACAGATCGGCCATCCGTGGGAGAGCGAGAGAGGCTGCGTTTGCTGAGGATACCTTCTCAGAGATCCTGCATCACTTCGACAAGGACCGATACATCGAACCGATGAGCTGGATCGACAGCCGCGCCGGTACGACCATCTCCGATTCGCCGGCGGAAGCCGTTACCGCCATCAGTGAGATGATTCGTTTCCGAAAAACTAACGGAACGCTGTTCATCGTGGTTGACGAAGTCTCGCAGTATGTCCTCTCGAACGAGAACCGTGTAGATCGACTTCGAGCGTTCGCGTCCGAGTTGGGGAGTCAACTGAAAGGCAAAGCGTGGTTGCTCTCACTCGGTCAACAAAAGATCGACGAAGAAGCTGGCGACGAATTCCTTGTGTGGGCCAAAGACCGATTTCCACCGCAACTCCGAGTTCACCTGGCGGCCACGAACATTCGCGACGTTGTGCATCGGCGACTCCTTCAAAAGACTCGCGAAGGTGAAAAAGAACTTCGCAATCGCTTCGACAAACACCGTCCCGATCTCAAGCTGTTCGCCTACGGCTGTGAAGACGTTTCGGCAGACGAGTTTGTTGAGGTCTATCCACTGTTACCGGGCCAGATTGATTTGCTGCTGCAAATCACCAGCGCGATGCGAATCCGCTCCGCTCGCGCCCAGGGTGATGACCAGGCGATTCGCGGCCTGCTTCAGTTGCTTGGCGAGTTGTTCCGCGATCAGAAGCTCGCCGACCTACCCGTCGGCAGCCTCATCACACTCGACATGATCTACGAGATTCAAAAGACGGCACTCGATTCGGACACCCAATCGAGCATGGCCCGCATTCTCAACGCGACGGCGGACAAAGACCCGATGCAGCAACGGGCTGCCAAGGCGGTCGCGTTGTTGGAACTGATTCAGGATGCCCGCCCGACTGACGCCAAACTGGTCGCCCAATGTCTGTACGATCAGATGGACCGCGGCAATCACGTCAACCAAGTGACAGACGCATTGGAAGAACTTCGCCGCGAAAACCTGCTCGCCTATTCCGAGAAGCAGGGATACCGCATCCAGTCGACAGCCGGCGAAGAATGGGAACGGGAAAAACAGGGGATTCGTGCCTCACGTGAAAGTGTCAGTGAGATCGTTCGCGACGCGATCCGCATGGTGATGGAAAAGCCGGAAAAGCCGTCGTATAAGAAACGCCCATTCCCGTGGGCCGCATTGTTTTCTGACGGACGAGGCATGGCGGACGAGAAACTCATCAATCCAAAGGATGATGCAGTTGCACGCGTCGACTTTCGTTTTGTGCAACCTGACGAGCGAGGCGATAGCGTCTGGATTGATCGCAGTAACGAAACAAATCTGAGAGTCCGACTGCTCTGGGTCTGTGGCGAAGTTGAGGAACTCACCGACCGTGCCCGTGCCCTGGCAAAGTCGCGAGGCATGGTCAAGAAGTTCAGTGCCCGAAAGGACTCGTTGAGCGAACCTCGTAAGATCTTGCTTCAGTCTGAAGAGGTCAGAGCGGAAACCCTCGAAGTCGAGATTCAGGACGAGGTGGAAGCAGCCTGGATGGCGGGCACACTATACTTTCGCAGCAAGCCTTACAAACCGGACGACTTTGGCGGCAAGTTCTCGATAGCCATCTTGAAAGCCGCCGAGCGAATCCTGCCAATTCTGTTCGAGCACTTCGATCCAATCACCATCCAGCCCTCCGAGCTGGACCAATTGCTGCTGACCGAACTAACCGGGCCATCGACGAAGTTTCTGAAAGAAGAACTGGGTATCCTGGAACTCGATTCGGGCAAATACCAACCCACTTGCAGCGGAGTGATTCCCGTCCGCGTTCGCGACTACATCGAATCCGAAGACGGAGCCAGTGGTGCTAATCTGTTATCGAAGTTCGGCGGGCCGCCCTACGCGTATCAATCGGAAGTTATCAAAGCATGCGTGCTCGGGCTGTTGCGGGGCAGCAAGATAAAGATCGAGGACAGCGACGGCGTTGAAATCACTGCCGTTCGAGATGCCGGCGTTCGCGAAGTGTTCGACAAAGTAACCAGCTTCAAGAAATCACAGATTATTCCGGCAGGTGACGACGACATTGGGGTCACGGCCCGAGCCCGCATCTGCAAGTTCTTTGATGAACAACTGGCGGAGCCGTTGGACCGTGACGACAACGCCATCGCCGACGCAGTGCAAAAGCATTTTCCCAACGTGGCCGCGAAACTGCGAGATGTGATTCGCAGCTACGACCGATTGCCCGGCGACCGCGACACTCCAAACGAATTGGAGCGATTGAACGGAGCCTTGGAAACGTGCCTCGCTAAGGTCAGACAGACGGCGCCGACCGTTCAACGTGTCAAGAAGCAGCTCGAAGCCTTGGTTGACGGTGTGAAAATGCTCAACCGCTTTGGGGCTGAGCTGACCGAGGATGCGGTCCAATTGCTTCGAAGTGCCGACGATGTTTTCCACAACCACGCGGCTCAGCTTCGTGAGGTCGATGCAACGGACGGTGACACCATCGAAGCGGCTGACCGGATCGCAGAACAACTGAAATCGTCGCGTCCGTGGGTCGATGCCGGTGGACTGAAACCCGATCTTGAAACCGTTCGCGACGCCTATTCCGCCGAACGAAAGCGGTTGCTTGAATGGCAAGAACAAGAATCTGAGCAGGCGCGAGCAAGAGTGACCATGCGTGACGGCTTCAGCACACTGCCAACCGACAAGACGCACAACGTACTTCGCCCCATCAATGATTCAACGACAGATACAACGCCCGACGCCATAGCTCCCAAACTTCGTGCCTTGAAAGAACCGTTTATCGTCCGATTGCACGACGGTGAGCGAAAGGCCAACGAGTTGCTGGATGGCTATCTGAGCGAAGGCCCAGATCCCATGATCGTGCCGCTGGACTTGTCTCTGCACAATCGCGAGATCAAGACTGAAGAAGACGTCGAGGCACTTGTCCAAGAAATCCGCGAACGCTTGCTGGAACAGCTTCACAGCGGCCAGCGCATCCGCTTGCTTTAGGAGGTCAACGCCATGCCAATGACTTCCGAAGCCAAAGGCAAACTAGCCAGAACGATTCGTGCGTTGCGAGAGCGACTGCAAACAGAATTGCACGAAGCGACCGATCGCGAGTATCGCCTCAGTGTTCGCACGCGTGACACAAAGCTGAATGTTGCGAGAAGCGCGAAGCGAAAGCGGCTGGAGGATTGGCTGGCCGAACAGATTCGGGCCGAGACCGGCAAAAAGAAACGTGACAAGGACGATTTTCGACGCGATGCGGAAAAGCAGGCGGCTTACACGCTTCTAAATCGGTTGGTCATTCTCCGATTCATGGAAGCGACAGGCTTACGCAAGCCGGTGGTTGTAACTGGCGGTTGGAACAGCCGCGGCTATAAGGACTTTCGGGAACTCGCACCTGCTCTGGTCCGCAGTGACGACAGCGAAGGTTACACATATCTCCTGCAGCTCATCTTCGAGGATCTGGCAAAAGACTTGCCTGGTTTGTACGGTTCGGCCGGCATCGCCGATCTGATTCCCGTCCCTTCGGCAACGATCCGCGCCGTTGTCGAAGCGTTTGATGATCCGGAACTGGCGACGTGCTGGACCGACGACATGACGCTGGGCTGGATCTACCAGTATTGGAACGACCCGGAACGTGAAGCACTGGATGCCAAAACCAACGATGGTGGCAAGATCGAGCCGCACGAAATCGCCAGTAAGACACAAATGTTTACCGAGCGGTACATGGTCGACTGGCTCCTGCAGAACAGTCTCGGTCCTCTGTGGCTGGCAATGTGCCAAAAGCACGGCTGGACGCCGGAAGTCGAATCTGACGGCACGCTGGAGCGGCTTGAACAGCGGCGTGTAGAATGGCGAGCCAAGCGAGATGCGGGCGAGGTTGCGCAAACGGAGTTGATGCCACTGGAGACCGATGCGGAGCGTCGCTGCGCGTACTACGTTCCGCAGCCGATCCCGGATGACGCCATCAATCACGCGCCGGAGAGCGTTCGTGATTTGAAGATTCTCGACCCGGCCGTTGGTTCCGGCCACTTTTTGGTCGTCGCGTTTGACCTGCTGGTACCGCTGTACAAGGAAGAGGCTCGACATCGAGGCGAAACGGACGACGAACGTTGGTCAGACGTGGCGATTGTCGAGTGCATTCTCGAACACAACCTTCACGGGGTCGATCTCGATCCGCGAGCGGTGCAGATTGCTGCCGCGGCGCTTTGGCTGAAGGCTCAGCAGGTGTGCGCGGAGGCTCAGCCTCGTCAGTTGAATCTGGTAGCGTCCAATCTGGGAATCGCCAGTTTACCCGACAACGACCCGGCACTCGTCGAACTTCGGCAGGCAGTGGAGGATGAGACGGGCATTCCAGCGAACCTAACCAATCAGATTATCGACGCCCTTCGTGGTGCCGACCATCTTGGGAGTTTGCTGAAGATAGACGAGGCAATTGAAGAGGCGATCACGGAACATGAGCGATCATTGAACTGGGACGAGAACGTCCAACAGCTGAACTTGTTTCCCGACGGCCACATCGAGCAAAAGAAGTTCTCTTTCCCCAAGGAACGAATGCAGTTCAACGTACTCTCCGCGCTGGAAGCATTTCTGAGCCAGCATACTAGTGCCCAGGAACTGGGGCTGCGACTGCACGGTGAGCAGTTGGCGGCGGGTGTACGCTTTGTACGTCTCGTGCGCGAGGACACGTACGATCTCGTTGTCGGCAATCCACCTTATCAAGGAACGAGCAAACTACAGAATTCGACCGAGTACAAGAGCATCTATCCTGAGGGTACGACAGACTTGTTCGCTGGAATGACGATTCGTTCCCTGGAACTGCTGCGAGCCAGTGGCACATGCGCGTTTATCGCGCTATCGAATTGGATGTTCATCAAATCGTTCCTGGAGTTTCGGGCTCACGTACTATCACATCATCTTTATGTTCTGGCGGACCTTGGGAAGGCAGCGTTCTCGACTGGTGGGACTTTGATCTCTACGGCGTGCTACGTGATTCGTAATGCGAGTGAGGATAACGCTACCGCCGTAGCGCTCCGCCCGAATTCTCCCGAAGAAGTTCAACGCGATTCGAAGCAGCCTCGTCGAGCTGCAGCAGCACTCCTGCTTCATCGAGGGCGGTACAATTTCACGCCAGTTGCACTCAAGGTAGTTCCCGAGTGGCCAGTCATCTATTGGTGGCCGAAGGAGTTTCTCGAAAGGTATGACGCTGCTCCAAAACTAGCGGAGACGTGCCCAGCGAGATCGACTCAAGGGCTGTACAACAACACCAGATTCACTCGGCGTCCCCACGAAGTCGCGCATCGAACGATTCGGACAATCCCTGATGCGCGGGCAACATCACGCAGATGGGCACCGTTTGTTGACGGGAGCGCTGGCGCGATTTGGTTTGAACCCCTTCGCCAAGTAGCCAACTGGGGTGTCTTCGGGCTCGAACCGAAGTGTTACGCGACGGCCCTTACGAAGACCGATGTGTTCAGATACGCCAACGAGCAATTCTTCTTTCGGCAAGGCAGTCTCGCATTTGCAACCATCGGTTCCGCGTTCAATGCAAGAGCGATAGTCCACGTCGGTATATTCGGGAATAAGGGTCGGTCGCTTTTTCCAGATTCAGTAGAGAAGACATTGTGCGCTTTGAATTCGCGTGTCAGCCAGGAGATTATGGCATCGCTTAATCCTACGATTGACTTCACGGTGGGAGGTGTAAACAGACTCGCGTTGTTTCCGATCGCCTCATCGTCTCAGATAGTGGAAACTATTCGCTCAGCGTTTCATACACACGAATCGCACCGTGAGCCGGCGTTTGAATTCGTCGGTCCTGGGCCGTCGTCGTGGCTTTACACACAAGGCTGGGGCCAAAGGGCCATTGACCGGCCGGACGGCGAACCACTTCCTAGCTTCGATCCAGTCTGTGATGCGGAGCCCGCAGCCAACCACATCAGTTTTGCTGTCGGTGTTGCACTTGGGAGATTTGGATCAGATGAAGAGGGTATCCTCGACCCCATCCAAGACGACCTTTCAAGATCACTCAATCATGGAATTCTGTTTCTTGATGGAACTCTGACCGACGACGATGATCGCGATTCACTGGGGCATCGGGCGGCTGGCATCATCCGCGAGACGTGGAGTGAGTTCGGAGCAAGAATCGATCAGCGGCGGGCGATCCGTGAATGGCTGCGCGAACGGTTCTTCAGGGATGTCCATCGCCAAATGTACGAAAACCGACCAATACATTGGCCTCTGTCCTCTGCCAGTCGAACATTTGTGGCGTGGGTCAGCATTCATCGCTGGAACGATCAGACGCTGCGGGTCTTGTTGGCCGATCATCTGCAGCCGACGCTCACACGACTCGACGGAGAAATCGACGACCTCAACGCCGCTCGCGGCACTGCTGAGAAAAATGCCGCTCGAGACGTCGAACAACGGTACGACGACGTCAAAGGTTGGCGAGAAGAACTCGTCGAATTTATCCAGGTCGTCGAACAATGTGCCGACAAGGGACCTGCTCCATCTGATCCCAAGAAGCTGGAACGCGAAGTCGATGCCCGGTATATCCCCGACCTCGACGACGGCGTCATGATTAATAGCGCGGCCCTCTGGCCACTGCTGGAACCGCAATGGAAAGACCCGAAGAAGTGGTGGAAAGAGCTGGTCGCAGCCAAAGGCAAAAGGGACTACGACTGGTCGCATCTCGCAATGCGTTACTGGCCAACCCGCGTCGACGAGAAGTGTCAAACGGACCCGTCTCTCGGCGTCGCTCACGGATGCTTTTGGAAATATCACCCAGCCCGCGCGTGGGCTTGGGAATTGCGACTCCAGGATGAAATCGGTCCCGACTTTCGCATTGAGGAAGCTTCCTACCTGGGCGACGGCGGAGATGAAGAACATCGTGACGCTTACATTGCGGCGAATCCAGAGGAGGCTCTTGAGACAGTCGCGAAAGAAGTCAAACGCCGAGCCAAGAAGCAGGGCCCTTCATTTACGGAGATGCACTTACTTGAACCAAACCTCTGGTCGCAAGTTCCCGCTCAATGCTGGGAGCTGGAACTCGTCACCAGTGGGAAACAGGAAGTCGACTTCCGCCTCCATGCCCCCGACTCAGACGAATCCCGCGACGAACTCCTTCATGAACAGCCGCAACGCGCGCTTGGCATAGTTGAGGTGGAGATCTGCCGTCGCGGACGAATGTCTGAATTGCGTCTTATCGATTCTGGATTGTGGATCACGATTCCGGCCGATTGCTGGAAATTGGAACGCCGAATCGCTCGACTGAACGACGCACCGTTCCGCCTCGTTGACCCCGACGAAGAGTCCGCTCGTGAGGTGTTTGTCCGAGATCACCCGGCCGACGCACTCCAAATCCTAAAAGAAGACATCGAAGCACGGCGGCCAACCCATAAAAGGCCGCTGCTGGAAATCACTATCCCAGATGCCGGTCTGTGGTCCGCGCTGCCGGACGAATGCTGGGAACTAGAGATGAGTGTCATTAAGACACAGAAGGATGACTTTCGCATCGTTAGTCCCGATGAGACGACCGCACGCACAGCGTACGAGAACGAAAATCCTGAGAAGGTCCGAGAACGTAAAGCGTCGGTGGCCAGATTGTCGTTCGGCGATGACGATTCTGACACACGGCCGAATCAACGAAAGAAGACTGCCAAGAAACGTGCGGCCAAAAAGAAATCCAGTGCTTCGGAGGCTAAAGGATGAGCGTGACCTTAGGTCCCGTATCCACTGTGCTCGAAGCCGACATTCGCGACTGGCTCGCGCGGCACAATCTCGTCATTTGGCCGGATGCTGATGACCACTACTCCGATTTCGTGCGACAACTCATCCAGTTGCGTGCGGCCAAAGAACTGAAGTACGACGTCTATACATTCCACGGAAGCTATCTCGAACTTATGTTCGAACTTGAAGACGTTGCTGGTGGCGTCGACAAGACTCGCGCTTTGATCCACCTTCCCGGCTTCAATCACGAGACAATCAAGAGCACGCCCCTGTTCGAACTGTATCGAGCCGGCAAGCGATACCAAAAAGCACTCAGCACCCTCGTCGCCGACGCCGCTGCCAACAATGTTCGTCCCGACCAGATTGACGACTTTCTCGGGCGTAACAACCTGACACTCGCTGCCGCCGACGTCTGGTTGCACGACCTGTTGACCGAAGGCAGTGAAGGTCTCGCCAGTCAACTCCGTAATGTCTCGCTTACCGAACTCGTCGACGACTTGCTACTGGAGCGGTCTTGGGCTCGACGTGTGGAGGCCGCCGTTGACTCCGACGACGATATGGATCAGCAGGCGCTGCGAGACCGAATTATTGCTCTGACGGGGATGCCGGAAGAATGGTTCAACGAAAGTCTGACGGACTGGATGTCGTCCAGCGACGAATACACGTCCGCGTCGGCTGTGGCATACGCCGTGTGCAGTTTGGCGATGTGTGTGAGCTACGTTCACGATCTGAACGTCGCACCGCGAACGTCGACTCTCAACTCAATTCCGGAGTTACCCGGCAAAGTCAAAAAGAACTGCGACGCACTGGTCGTCCAGCTTCAGAACGGAACCGACGGACTGCGGCAATTCTACCGTCATGTGGCGCAAAAAACTGAATCGCGAATACCGGACGACGCCGGTCAGGTCGCCGCAGCCGATCTCGGTGGGTTTGATACGTTTTCGTTCGAGGAGGAAGCAATTCTCAAGGCGTCGTTGCAGGCGCTTCGGGATGGCGAATGGCAATCGGCCTACGAATGGTCTCAGCGCCGCGCCGACCCGAATGCCTTTTGGCTTCGCGACGCTCCACTTAGACGCAACTCGTGGCAACTGGTGACGAATGCCGCTCGGCTCGGTGTCGCGATCGCCGAGGCAGGTCCGACGCTGCAGGCAACGGACAGCGTTCCGTCGGCCGTCGAGGAATACATACGGGTCGGAGCCGAAGTTGATCAGGGGCATCGCCATCTGGAACAAAACCGGCAAAAGCTTTGGCATCCCCAGATCGCCGAAGCGGATGCCATCCGCGACGTCCTCGACCAAATGCAGATCATCTGGCGCAACTGGGCCGATGGTTGGGCTCTGGCGTTCAACGCCGTCTGCGCGACTCATGGTTTCCTGCCGGAATCGTCTCGGCAACAACGAACAGTGTTCGACGACGAGGTCAAACCGCTGACGTCGGAACACGGGACAACAGCGTACTTTGTTGTGGACGCCCTTCGTTATGAGATGGGGCAAGAACTGATGGAAGCAATTCAGGGGACCGCACAAACGAATGTTAAACTCGCCTGGCGTCTTGCAGAATTGCCCAGCGTGACCGAGGTGGGCATGAACGTGCTGGCTCCGGTAGCAAGCAACGGCCGTCTTCAGCCATCAGTCTCCAACGGCAAGATCAGCGGATTTGCGACTGGGGAGTTTCGTGTGTCCAGTCCCGATACACGTCAGCGAGCGATGCACGATCGCGTGGGTGGTAGGACGTGCCCGAAGATCGAACTTGATGAAGTTCTTCGACTCGATACCGGAACGCTCAAACGAAAGATCGCCGGTGCTCGACTTGTCATGGTTCACAGTCGGGAAATCGACAACACGGGTGAAGCGGGATTCGGACCGTCTGTGTTTGAGGAGATTCTGCGGCATCTCAAGTCTGCATGGCACCTGTTGCGTGACGCGGGCGTCCGGCATTTCGTCTTCGCTGCGGATCATGGATTTCTGCTACTGAATGAAGACAGCCATCCGAATCAGCCACACGGTGGGAAACGTGATCCAAATCGTCGACACGTCATCTTAGAACATGCCGCCGACCACGCCGGTGAAGTTCGCGTCACGATGCGAGACCTCGGGTATGACTGCGACGATCTGCATCTGATGTTTCCGGCGTCGACCGCTGTCTTCGACACAGGGCGCAAGCGAAAAGGATTTGCCCACGGAGGGAACAGTTTTCAAGAACGCGTCATTCCCGTCCTCACCGTCTCCCATCGCGTACTCGCCGGCGGCAGCACGACAGGTTACGACATCACCGCCGTCAAGAAACAAGAAGTTGCAGGGATGCACTGCATCGCCGCAAAGGTCAGCGCCGCCCAAAAGAGTTTCGATTTTGGCAGCAGCTACGAAGTAGACCTCGGGCTTCGAGTTCCCGAGGCGAAGGGTGTCCGTGCCGAACTGTGTGAGACTCGCGGCGGGGCGCGATTGTCATCGGGAACAATCGTTGCGAAAGTCGGTGAGGAGTTTGAGTTGTTCTTCCGCCTTGCGGGCAGCTCAGACTCACGAGTTCTGATCGAACTTTATCACCCCAATGCGGAAGCCGATGTCCAACCTTGTTCTCTAAAAGCACGCTTTGCGGTTTCTTACACCGCCGAAACACCTTCGAAGCCGACCACTATTGAGCCGGTTGAGATCACTGAGGAGTGGCTGAAAGATCTGCCGGATGGACCGATTCGCCGTGTTTTCCAACACTTGTCGGTGCATGGCACAGTGACCGAAGCCGAAGTGTCCGAAATGCTCGGCAGCCCGCGTGAACAGCGTCGCTTCGCGCGTAACTTTGAGAATTACGCAGCCAGCGTACCATTCACCACTAGCATTGATGTTGTGTCCGGGGTGAAGCGGTACGTCCGGGAAGGATCTCCATCATGACAACTATTACCGCCCGCGACATCGAGCACGTCTTCGAGTCTCTTCGCAAAGGACTGGTTCCCGAACGGGCTATAGACACGTTTGCTGTTGGTATCGAGAAACATCGGGGCGAGTTGAATCGTCAACTCGACCTCGTTGAAAACAAGGAAGGTTCAATCAAGTTTCTGCGTGGTGGATATGGCTGCGGCAAGACATTCTTGGCACGTCTTGCCCTGTTGGATGCTCAGGCCCGCGGGTTTGCTACCAGCTTTGTCGTTGTCTCAGACAATGACTTGCGTTTTCATCGCTTCGACGATGTCTACCGCAAAGTCATGACCGAGCTGGGAACGGCGTCCTGCCCACGAGGAGCCCTTGGAGACATCCTTGACCGCTGGATTGGTGCTGTCGAGGATGCTCTCATCAACGCGGGTGTCGACGATTCCGACGATGACTTCGACGAGAAAGTCCGCATGCGTCTGAACGAGGACTTAGTCTCCCTGACTGGCGGCAAAGCGCCCGAGGATTTCATTCGTGTCATCCAAACCGTCTTTGACTTGAAACAACAAGGCAATGTCGCAGATGCCGGGGCACTGATTTCCTGGCTCTGCGGCAGCGGAAACGTCGCAGCATCCGCAAAGAAGACTGCGCAGATCAAAGGCGACATCGGCAGCCGCGACGCTTTGCATTACTTGCGAGGCGTATTGGAAATCGTTAAAGCCTCTGGATACAAGGGGCTTGTCATTGTCATCGACGAGGCTGAGACAATCCTCCGCATGCGAAAGGACTCGCGACACAAATCTCTGAACGGCATCCGCCAGATCGCGGACGCCGCGAGTTCTTATCCTGGCCTCCTGTGGCTCTTCACCGGAACGGCTGAATTCTTCGACACACGCCAGGGAGTAGCTGGCCTCACGCCGCTTCACGACCGCATCCGCTTCATCTCAAGCGGCGGCTTCGCAAGCATGCGTCAGGCTCAGTTGGAACTAAAACCGTTCAACTCCGACCGCCTCAACGCAGTCGCTCTTAGCCTACGAGAACTGTATCCCGCAAACGATCGCACCAGGCTTGAGTCGGCAATCAGTGAATTGTTTATCCAACGACTGGTCGAAGAAGTCACAACCGGCTTCAAAGGCGATGTTGGTGTTGTCCCGCGACAATTCCTACGCGAATTCGTTGAGCAGATGGACTTGGTGAATGACCACCCAGAGTACGACCCGATGTCCACCTACGGATTCAAACCGTCTCAGTTGAGTCCCGAAGAGCAGAATGTGATTTCCGGGGTCGGAACGACAGTCGACTCGGAAGTTGATGAACTTGTGCCACAGGAGGACGCATGGTGAGCGTTTTTGCTCAACTTGCGCCTCGCCTGCAACAAGCCATAGTGGCTCGCCTTGGCTGGTCCAGTTTGCGACCGGTGCAGGAGTTCGCTGGCGAAGCATTGCTGAACGGCAATAACGCCGTGATACTCGCTCCGACCGCCGGCGGCAAAACGGAAGCATCGATGTTTCCGATGCTCTCGAACCTTATCGAGAATCAGCCCGCTGGTGTCGGCGCAATCTACGTCGCACCGATCAAAGCCCTGCTGAATAACCAGGAAGAACGGCTTGGCCTTTACACCGAGATGGTCGGCCTACGGCGGTTTGTCTGGCACGGCGACACAACCAGCAGTGCACGAAAGAAGTTTCTCGAAGAACCAACCGAACTTCTCATGACTACTCCGGAATCTCTGGAGGTGATGCTGGTTTCGCAATCCATCGATGCAAAGGAGTTGTTTAACGACCTGCGGATCATCGTCATTGACGAAGTGCATGCGATTGCCGGCACGGATCGTGGCGCCCATTTAATGAGTGTGATCGAACGGCTTCGCCGATTTTCACAACACGACGTGCAGCGTGCCGGACTTAGTGCGACAGTTGGCAACCCGTCGGCAATTCTCGAATGGCTTAAAGGTTCGTCTGAGCGACTTGGCGTCGTCGTGGACCCGCCAAAGAAGCCAGCCCGTCGACAATTGTTGATCGTCCACGAGGAGAATCAGACCGACATTGCCAATGTCGCAGCCACCATCGCTCACGGAAACAAGAGTCTCTTCTTCTGCCAGTCACGAGCAACTGCCGAAGCCGTTGCCGAGCAAATGCGACGCGCGGGAACCGCCGTCTTCGTGCATCACAGTGCAGTGTCGAAGGACGAACGGCTTATTGCAGAGCAGGAGTTTCACAGTGGCTCCGATGCCTGCATCGTTTGCACATCCACGCTGGAACTCGGCATTGACGTTGGGGATCTCGACAAAGTTCTACAAGCAGACGCACCCGATACGGTTAGTTCATTCCTGCAGCGAATGGGGCGCACTGGCCGCCGAGAGGGACAGTCCGCCAACACGACGTTTCTTTGCCAAAGCGCTGACACCGTTCTGCAAGCAATCGCGTTGATCCAGTTGGCCAAAGCCGGTTGGGTTGAAGACGTGGCGGTGAATGATCGTTGTTGGCCTGTGCTGATTCACCAGTTGCTGGCCATGTCCCTTGCCCAGGACGGAATCCCCGTCGAAGACTCATGGAGTCATCTCTCACTCGTTCCAGATTTCCAGGGCATCACTCGCGACGAGTTCAACAGGCTGGTCGAGTGGATGATTGAAGATAATTCGCTAGTCCTTGCCAGTGGTCGCCTGATCCTTGGACCCAAAGCGGAAAAGCGTTTCGGCCGTCGCAACTTCATGGAGTTGTACGCAGTCTTTTCCAGTCCACAAAGTTACACCGTAGAGACCACGAACAAGCGAGCTTTAGGAACTCTCAATCAGGACTTCGTCGACGGACTCGTAGATGGAGTGAGTTGCTTTCTACTCGGCGGACGCGCCTGGGCGGTATTCCATGTAGTCCACAAAGAAAGGACGGTAGTTGTCGAGCCAGCCCCTCGTGGACGACAACCAACATGGGGCGGCTTTCTACCACAGTTCCTTGGGTTCGATCTTTGCCAAAAGATCCTGGAGATTGTCACATCCGACGAAGTCTACCCGTTCCTGAGCAAATCGGTCGCTGCATTATTAAAAGAGGAACGTGGGCACTTGCACCCGTTGGTTGAACCCAAGGTTGGTGGGATTAGCATCAACGGTGACGAGGTCACCTGGCGAACATTCGCTGGCGGCAGAATCAACTCCACGCTCCGGTATGCATTGTCATCACTCGAACCGAATTGGACGTTAACTACTGACAACTTCTCGATCCGAGCATCTGACAGCCAGTTAACCGAAGCCCACTTCCGAACCGCCATGCAAGAGATGAAAGCCCCTGGATTTTGGGAAGACGAGGCACTTTGGCAGAAAGTCCGAGAAGCCTTGCCGGGTTATCGCTTGAGCAAGTTTCAACCACTCATGCCGGGCTGGATTGAGCAAGAAGTGCTCTTCGACTATCTATTGGACAGGCACGGAGCAGCAACTTGGATGAGCCATCGCCACCAGCTTCATTGAGCGATTTGTTCTATCGTTTAGACGAGGCCCGACTCAACGAAGACGCAAGTGAGGCCTGCGATGCATTGGTCAGCATCTTGTCGATGTTGCCGGACTCATGGGCAACCGATCTTGTCGCCGCAACGAATGATAACCGAGACGCGATCGCGAACCTTTTTGACGAAGATCGTGGGCTATCGAGGCTAGTTCGTTTTCTGCTTCGAGAACTCTTGCAATTCGTGAGCAGCCCAGGCGACGTCTTAGAGCCGGGAAGTCTGCTCAATATTAGTTCGTTACTTTGCACGCTCGCACGGCCCTATGTCGATACATTCGCGGAAAGCCACCGGACGACGATACGCGGGCAACTGAGAGGCGCGATTGACCAGGCAGTTTCGGAGGCGGTGAAGAGACTCGATACGCAAGTGCGAGTGCTTGGCGAAATGATCTTCCGATTGGTACAGGAACCATCACTCATAAGGCACTCTGGTCGCATCGTGTTGATTGAGTTGCCTCTCGGCAATTCGATCCCAACGAAGTTGTTGCACTACTTTTTCGAGAAACACGACTTCAATGTTCACTTGGTGCGCGTCGCTTTGTCTCGAAACGAAAAGGCTTCAATGGGTGTAACTCGCAAACACCTCTTGGAGGACCAATTGACAACGCTTGATAACTCCGACCTGGTGCTTCTGTGCGATGAGTGGATTACCGGCTCTAACTTTAGGGCCATGATTGATCACATCGAAAAGATTGTTCGCGCCGCAGATGCTCGTTTCCTGCCTATTGGAATGTTGGCTGCCGAATCCGATCGTTATCAGGAAAACAACTCGGCCATTCGGAAACACAAAAAAATCGTCGCAAGATCGGGCTTCGGAGAGACTCATAGCGCAAGATTTCGCGTTCGATTTCCAAAGATCCAATCACCGTTGATATGGCGTGATTACTTTTTCTGGGGAGATAATGATCGGCTCGCTGGGTATCGCAAAATGCAGATTCTCGGTTCAACGGTCAGCAGCCTGAAAGCAACATTAACTCAAATGCTCAATGATGACCGACTCCTTGCTCGGGGACACATTTTCTTTTTGATGGCTGTTGCACGGTGAGCGGATGGTGAAGTACATCTTGCTTTGTGGGTTAGGTTAGAGGATTTCGTTTCCTCGAACTTGGGAGCTTTGCGATGGCGAGATCGAAGCGGTCGGTTGAGAGAGAGGAGTTTTGGAGGTTGGTGCTGGACGATCAGCGGCGGAGCGGCTTGAACGTGCGGAAGTTCTGTCAGCGGGAAGCTATCTCGGAGCCTTCGTTTTATTCCTGGCGAAGGAGATTTCGAAGCCG
>JAJDEH010000070.1 GCA_029259935.1 Planctomycetota bacterium | reverse complement strand
GCTCGACGCGAATCCTGATTGACAATCTGGGCCACACGGGCGGCCCAATGACCATCGAAATCATTGTCCGGCCCGGTTCAGTTACCAACGACGCCACCACGGTTCTCGATACCGACGGTTTGTCCCTGCAAACCTATCCTTATGGCGGACGATGGGCCGCAGTATTGAAATGTCTTGGAGCAGATGAAGCCTCCGCTGTAACTGTATCGGAAAGCACAGTGGTTCCTGGCGAAACAGTTCAACTCTCAGCGCAATGGGATGGCAGCCAGCTTTCCATGTATGTCAATGGTCAACTTGAAAAATCGAGCGAATCTAGCTTGCCGATCAAGCCTAGCGAGGATCTGGCAATTGGCGATTCATTCGATGGAGATACGCCATTTCTTGGCACGATCGATGAGGTCCGCATTTCTGACTTTGCCAGGCATGATGGCAATTACCAAACTTCTGACCGCTTCGAATCGGACGATGACACATTGGCTCTTTACCGCATGAATCAAATCGAAGGTGATGCCATACGAGACTTGTCTGGGAATGGACGCGACGGGAAAGTCGTTCGATCAAGGGGGCCGAGAAAAGACCCAGCGGACTCGGCCGAACCTGCAGATCCGTTGCCCGCAGAACCGCCTGGTCTAATCGTACCAGCTTACTTCTATCCTGGTGGCGAAGGGGAAGATCATTGGGAAAGTTTGATTTCTGCCGTCCGGAAAGTGCCGATCGTCGCCGTTGTCAATCCGGCAAATGGCCCCGGTCAAAACGTTGATCCCGCATACACACGAATGATGGGTCGGGCCAAAACGGCAGGTGTCAAGTTAATCGGCTACATAAGCACACGCTACGGAGAACGCCCGTTAGAAGAAGTGAAGGGCGATGTCGATCGCTGGATCAAGCTTTACCCATCAATAGAAGGAGTGTTTCTCGATGAGCAAGATAACGACAAGGCGAAAGTCCCGTACTACGGCTCGCTTTATGTCTATGTCCGAAACCAGCAGAACCTTGATCTTGTTGTGAGTAATCCAGGTACTCGCTGCTCCCTCGACTACTTGACGCTTCCCACAACTGATGTTGCTTGCACGTACGAAAACCGGGGCGGATTTCGGGTAGAAAACCTGCCGCTGTGGGTACATCCTTCACGCAAACTCCGCAAGCAGAACTTTGTACTCGTCTATGGCGTCGATTCTGTCGTCATGCAGCAGATCGTTTCTGACCTGGCGCGAGAACACATCGGATTTACCTACATCACCGATGACGATGGGGAAAATCCTTGGGACCGGCTTCCAAGCTACTGGAATGATCTAGTTGGGGCCGTGGAACAGCAGTAGCGCGAAAGGTGAAAGTTGGATCGCAGACGCAGGTACCTTTAGCAGCAATCCCAGCAGTAGCCCGGAACGAGCTGCTTTCAGCAGGTCCAGAGAACCGTGATTCACTTTAGAGAGTCCCCCAGGTTAGCCGGCTGGAAATCGGCATTGAAAATGGCCCCGGGTCGGCATTCAAATTGTGCCCACCTGGTTCATTTTTCAGTGCCTATTTCTGAGGTTTCGCCTTGGTTGAGGTTGGTTTGGTAGAACTGGGCTGTTGCGCGCGGTTTAAAACGATACCACTTTCGCGTTTTTTGCGGCCCATTTTCGCGCGGGGTTAATCGCGGTTTTGGCGGGCCACCCCTCTTGATTGGGGCGTAGTGGTTTTCTGGCAGATGTTGGGGTGTTGAATTAGTCTGAAGAGTTTGGGATCTCGATGATCATGTGGCAAGTAGAAACGTCTCGGAGACAAGTTGCTGCTTCTCTCCGAGACTTGACCGTGGGGAACATACTCTTCCCGTGGGTCCAGATTCAGCTTATTCCGATTCGTATCAGAAACAAGCTTGTTGTTCTTCCCCGCCTCGAAAGCGGTTGTGTCTTTTGAAGGGGTGCAGCGGCCAGTTTCATCCTGCGCATGTACTGGCTCGGTATTGTAGCGGCGCATGCCAAAAAGCGGCTCGGCGCTGGTCGGCGTGGCGGGCCAATCGTCGGTATCGTCGCACCGATCAGGGGCGGTTGCGTCGGCGTGAGCAAGCCCAACGGCGACGAGAACGGTTGGCGCAAGCGAACCAGCAGAGCGCCGCTTCCGAACATGATCCGCGCGAGGGCTATCAGAAGGACGCGTCTGGAAAAACTTTTTCTTGCGGCCGTCCAGGCTGCTACGAATGTTTCCCGAAGCCGCAGCGCAGCCCGCTGAAGGCGTTCTGTAGTGGGTTGTGCCGCGAAGCTTTACGTCGTGTGCGACGACGAGAAGCGCGTTGGACGAAGTGTCTTTTGCGATGAGATGTTTCGCGGGCTTGTGCCTCTCTCATTCATCCAGTTAAGGGCCGCATATTGCGATCGGCTTGGCTCTTGTTAATCTCATCGCCACTCGCTTCGGCCAGTACGGGTTCCAGAAGCAGGAGCGGGAAGAGGCTTTTTTCTTATTTTTTTTGACGGACAGGAGATGAGCAAGGAGCTTTCGATGGATTGGCCCGCCGAGGAGCAACGACGCGTGACGTTGGACGCGTTTGATGAACGATTTTCTCGGTATCGATTGCAGTCGGAATCCGACACACGAACGTCGATGAATGAATCGCTGTGCCGCTTCGGCCAGCTTTCGCCGGTGGTGGTTTGCAGACTGGATGATCAAACCGTCTTGGTGGACGGATTTAAACGGTTGGAAGCGGCACGACGCTGCGAACAGATGGACGAACTGTCGGCACGGCGGATTGAAGCCGACGTGTCATCCGCCAAGGCAGCCATGTACGGTTTGAATTGTTTGAGTCGGCGGATGCACGAATTGGAAGAAGCCTGGATTGTGCAGGCTTTGGTTCGTGAAGACGGTTTGTCGCAATTGCAAGCGGCCCAGTTGATGGGACGCCATAAGAGTTGGGCCTGCCGGCGGTTGGCCATGTTGGAGAAGTTGTCCGACGAAGTGCGCCAGGATTTAGGACTGGGATTGTTGACGCCCACGATGGCCCGTCAATTGACGCGGTTGCCCGCGGGCAACCAGGCCGAGACGTTGTCCGCGGCACGGCGTGAAGGACTTTCGGCAACCGAAACACGCGGCGTGGTGGACTTGTTGCTGGCTGCCAAGTCGCGAGAGCAGGTCGAGTTCGTTTTGGAAAAACCTCACCAAGCATTGAGACAGGCAGCGGGCGAAGTGATCCGTGGCCATGATCCACGCTTGAGCGTTACGGGAAACCGCGTGGCCCGCCGATTGGCCATCTTGCTGGACAACCTTTCGCAGATGGAGAACTGGCTACGGCATGACGCGCGTGCCCAGTTGACACCTTGCGACCGCTCATTGCTGGTCGACGGTTTTTCGCGTTTGGCGCGTGAGGGCGTGGAGGTCTCCGCGCTCGCCGAAGAACTGGTTCAGGAGATGCGCCAAGTCCAAACGAGCCAAAGCGAAACGAGCCAAGTGCAGGAGATCGACCGGGCATGAATCCGCACACACTCAATGACATCATTAGCCGTTGGCGTGGTGGCCAATCGATGCGAAGTGTCGCACAAGTGCTGGGCATGTCGCGTGGCAAGGTGAAGCGAGCCCTGGAAGGTCACGACTCGTCGCGCGGGAGACAAACAGGCAGCGGCCAAGACGTTCCACCAAGTTCTTTGACGAAACCTCGCCGCACGCGAAAAACGTTACTCGATCCGTTCGAAGAGACCATTGCGCATCTCTTGGAGCGTTATCCGGACATCACGGTGCAACGGTTGCTGGAAGAACTGCGTGGTCGCGGTTATGAAGGCGGCTACACCATGCTGCGTCTGCGGGTCAAAGAGCTGCGTGGCAGCCCACGTAAACAACTGGTCCAGCGTTTTGAAACGGCCCCTGGCGTGCAGGCCCAAATGGATTGGGCCACGTACACGATCAACTTCACCGTGGAAGGACGGCGGCGGGTGAACTTGTTCAGTTACGTTTTGGGGTATTCGCGACGGCAGTACTTGCGATTCACCGACAGCCAGGATTTCACCACGCTCGTTCGCGAACATGTGCGGGCCTTCGAACATCTGGACGGGGCCGCCGCCGAATGCCTCTACGATAACATGAAAACGGTGGTCGATCGCTGGGAAGACGATCAGCCGATTTACAACACGCGGTTTCTGGCCTTCGCCACGCATTATGGCTTCCGGCCCCGTGCCTGTCGTCCGGCTCGTCCGCAGACGAAAGGCAAAGTCGAAAGACCCTTTTATTACGTCGAGAAAAACTTGCTCAATGGCCGTACGTTCCAGTCGCTGGAACATCTCAACGAAGTGACCGCGACGTGGCTCAGTGGCACGGCCGATGCGCGCAAGCTTCGCGAAACCGGCAAGACGCCGACCGAAGCCCACGCCGAAGAACAATCGCATCTGCTGCCCTTGCCCGCACAAGCGTACGACACGGCGCGCGTGCTGTACCGCGTCGTCGATGTGGAAGGCTTCCTCAGTTACGAGCGAAACCAATATAGCGTTCCTTGGCGTCTGGTGGGCCAGATGCTGCCGGTGCGGATGACCGAACACGAATTGATCGCCTACGATCGCCGCCTGGGAGAAATCGCCCGGCATGAACTGTTCGCCGCCGGCGTGAAAGGCCACAAACGCGAGGAACCGAAACATCGGCCCTCGCGGGACCGTCGCGAGGAACTCGAAGAACTGCGGGCACGTTTCGCCGAACTGGGCGAAGTGGCGAGTGGGTTCCTGGAAGGCTTGTTGCAGACGCAAACCTATGGCAAACACCAGGCCCGCAAAGTGCTGGCCCACTTGTCGCTCTACCACCAAGCCGATGTGCTGGCCGCGATGGAGCGTGCGGTTCGTTATCGGGCCTTCTCCTGCGCAGCGCTGGAACGCATCCTGGCCGTCGCCGCCAAACCCAAATCGACTCCCCAGTCGCTGGCCGGTTGCTACGAAGCGCCGCTGCTGGACGACGATCCCGTGGAACCTCGTCCCACATCTGATTATCAACCCCTGTTGTTCCCGGAGAACGCCGATGGCCAAGACCAATCACAAGCCGCAGAAGAAGACGACTACGAAGAAGACAAACACTCCAGCAGCGCGCCCGACGACGAAGACGACACGCGTCGATCTTCGTGACCGCGTGACGGCGTGTCTGGAGGAACTGGGCCTGTCGCTGCCGGACGACTCGTTCGATGAGATCCTCACCCGTGCGGAAAAGGCCAAGTGTTCGCATCTGGAGTTCTTAGAACGTGTTCTTTCTCCCTTGGCTGCCGATCGCCGCCAGCGAAGCATCGAGCGTCGCGTGCGCAATGCCCGCTTCGCCGAAGAAGGAACCCTGCTGGAAGGGTTCGACTGGAAGTTCAATCCCACGATCGACCGCGTGGGAATCGAAGAACTGGCCACTGGCGACTTCGTCCGCCGCTGCGACAACCTAGTCTTTGTGGGCCAAAGCGGCTTGGGAAAAAGCAGACTGATTCAAGCCATTGGCCGCCGTTGCTGTGAAGTCGGCTACCGTGTCCGCTACACGACCAGCGCCGAGTTGTTGCGTGAACTGGGTGCCTCGATGGCCGACGGCACAACGCCCCGCTGTATCCGCCGCTGGTCGCGCTACGACCTGCTGATCATCGACGAATTCGGTTTCGACCGTTTGGAGCGGGAGGAGTATCCGCAAGCCGCCAGTCTGTTGTACAAAGTGATCGACGGCCGCACGCAAAAGTGCAGCACGGCCTTGGTCACCAACATCGACTTCGACAAGTGGGGAGATTATCTGGGCGACGCACCATTAGCGATGGCCTTTCTGGACCGCCTGGTCGACGGCGCGATGATCACCAAGTTCCGCGGAAAATCCTATCGGGCTCATCGAGCGAAGAAAAAGCCCGCCACGAAATAGCGATGCCTGGTATCGACTATCGAGCCGTTCGATCCATGATCCCGATGCGCAGCGTGCTGGAACTGGTCGGGTTTGAACCGACCGAGGGGCGAGGTGATCAACTCCGCGGCTGCTGTCCGCTCCTCGAATGCCCCCATCACAACCGCCGTGAATTCTCAGTCCATCGCACCCGAGACATCTTTTACTGCTTCACTTGCGACCAGAGTGGCAATCAATTGGACCTATGGGCAGCATTCCAGAGTCTTGAAATCTACGACGCCGCGAAGGATCTGTGTGAGCGAACGAACAACGAAGTACCTTGGCTGAAACACCGGTTGAATTCACACCGCAACCGGTGAACTGGTACTGTTTGGCCCGCGAAAGTGGTACCGTCTTAAACCGCGATCAACAGCAATTACACCCCTGCTGAGGCAACGCATACCACCAGGCAGCGCGAAAGACATTTTACTTCGCCCTCTCGCCACGGAATGAACCTACGTATGGAAACGGTAGACGCCGAAAGTCGACACTCTGAATCCATTGAGCGCACGTCGCTGGCGTGGGCCGGGAGATTTTCAAAAAACGCGGGGCTGGCCGTCGACCGTCTGCTACAATTCCGGCTATCGGCAGGCTCTACCATTCTCTTTCGTAGGTAATCGTCATGACCTATGCCCTCCGTTTCTCTCTGTTGGTGGCAAGCATTCTCGCTTGTGCTTCCTTCGGTTACTCAAGCGACATTGAAACGAACATTCCGCGACTCGTGCAGCAACTAGGTTCCGATCAGTTTTCCGATCGCAAGGCGGCCACCAACGCTTTGCAGCAAATGGGAGCCTCGGCTTTCCCGGCGCTGGCTCGCGCGGCCAAGAGTGCCGACCGAGAAGTGACCAGCCGTGTGGTGGGAATCTTGAAGCATCACCTAGAGAGTAGCGACAAGACAACCAAGGCCGAAGCAAAGAAAACGCTGGAACAGTTGGCGTTTGGCAAACACGAACTGGCCGCGCGTTTAGCCAAGCAATCGCTTAAGCCCGCAGAACCGCTGATGTCCATTGAAGATTTACGCGCCCGACTTCAGGCCGCACAGCAAATTGATTTCGTTGCTCAAGCGAGAGTCAAGATCGACGAAGCTAGAGGTGCAAAAGAAATGAAACGATTGCACAATAGCATGAAATCAGCCCGCGAGTCTTTCGAAAAGACAGGAGTCAAGCGTCGATTCCTGGAGAGCATGGAGAAAATGAAGGCGGATAGAAAGGAATTCAACAAGAAAAGGCTCGCCGGCTTGCGTAAGCAAGCCATGCTAACGCGGGCGGAATTGGAAAGGTTGAAACAGATGCTCAAACGCCGCATGGAGCAGGAGCGGAAGCAGTAGCATACGGCTTGGCTCGTCCAACGTAGCAAACCTGGGCGAAGCCTGGGCACTGTACACTTGCTTGAGGAATCTTTGGCCAGAAGAACTCCCTGCTCAATCGCCTGATGAACGCGCATTCGAGACCCGATTTGTAAGAAACGGCGATTTTCGACGGAGCGAATAACCTTGCTTAAACAGCGAATGGAAACACAACTCTGGGCAATCCGCCAAGCATGGCTCAAACGCCGCTTCGAAGCCGACCGGCGCGACCGCGGCTATTGCTACCTGCAATCGGCCTGCACATCCTGCCAGCAGCCGATCTACCACATTGAAGTGGCCAAACCGCCAACCAAATGCCCGCCCTGCCAAATTGCGGCTACAGATTTGCGCCGTAACGAACGATCTCACGTTCACTCGACTCGACCGGCCGTAAACCGAGAAGTGGCTATAGGCGGCAATTCTGTAGATTTGCGGCTGTGGGGGTTTTCCTTAGGGCTGGACGTTGGCGGGTGGTAAGCCGAATCCCGATATGTAGGGAAGAAGGAGAACGGCCATGAAATGGATTCTTTTCGTCTTAGTATCACTGCTGGCTAGCGAAGCAATGGCGCAAGGATACGCCATTCCCAATCCTGTGATAGTCGTGCGTCGACCGCGTGGAATGTCTCAGCAGCAGCGGGAGCGACACCAGCGGATCAAAGAAATTCGCCGGCAACGCAATGAAGAGAAGAGGGCTCTAGCGGCTGAAACCAAACGCCTGGCCGCAGAACGCAAAGAGCTAAAAGGCTTCGCGAAACGGCTTGAAGAAGAGCGACTGCGTCTGGCCGAAGAACGGACCGAACTGAAAAAACGAGAGGAAGAAGTAGAAGCACGGAAGCACTTGAAGGCTACGCCCTGGCCGCCGAGCGATGGGCTGGGATCGAGCCTCAAAAAACCTCCGGAGCCAGTGGTAGACCCAAGTGCATTTATGCACCCGCCCAAGCGTGGTTTCTCGGGTGTTAGTGGAACCAGTCGCGGTGGAACCAGTCGCGGTGGAACCAGTCGAGGTGGAATCGGTGGAAGCAGTCGGGTCCACGTTCGAGGATACTACCGAAAAGATGGCACTTATGTTCGCCCGCACACCCGCAGTTATCCGAGACGCTAGGCCTTCCACGTCACTCAGCGTTGAAACGTTAGTGCTGCCACAATCGAGCCGGTCGATTTATCTTTTTGGAGGAAGCCAACATCGCAAACCCGACGTGGCCCTAACCTAGTTCGCAGATGGCTTGATCAACATGCAGGAGAAAGCGTGCGCTCCTTCCTTTCCTGGAATCGTAGCCGTTATCATTTTCATACTGCCAGATGAGTCGATTCGCTCCGTCTGCGATTTGATGATCGCGTCGCTGGGAAGATTGTCGGCGTTACCCTCGACTTTGCCAAACCGGTCGCGGCGTTCGTAGTAGGTCTTTTCCGCGACCGGCGCCCTCGGTTGCGGAATGCCCGTGGCGCTGACAACCATCTCGCCATCTGACATTGCAAGTCTCATGACGCGACCCAGTGAATCTGCGGATCCCTGAGGTTTGACTTCCTTGATTTCAGGCAGTGCCTCCACAACGCGATCAAACGGACAGACAAGCTGCAGGTCATCGAGATCCTCAGTCCTGCCTGTCCATTTCTCTCCAAAAAAGTCAACCTTCCAGCCCGACCACGAATGGGAAACATGCACGCGGGGAGTGCTTGTCTCTACTTCCTTCATCGGTGACCTCTTGCCATCCACGTCTTGCCATACGAAGTAAACGCGCAAATTGTATTCCCCTACTAGCTGTTTCTTAACCGCGGCGTCAGGCTTGTCAGAGAATATCAAGCCAACTCCCCCGATCAACAGACCCACAAACGCGACAACCGCAAAAACAGCGATCCCAGCAAATTGGAGTATTTTAGTCGGTGAGTATCTCGCCTGTGGCTCGTCGTTGCTCACCGTCGGAGAAGGAGAAGGTGTAGTGGTCGCCACGGGATGCTGTACTGACTGGCTCATCCAAGGCGCACCGAGTGCATTGCCGGCCGGCTCCCGAAGTGGTCCCATATCTAAGGCAGCGGAAAGGGGTTCGGCTGGCTTCCCTTCTGGCTCATCAGAATTGTTGCCAAAGGGATCGTTCGGGTCGAAATGGAACAGACCCTCCTCGGATGGCTGGTTCCCGACCGGGGTATTCTCATTGGCCGATTGATCCGTTTTCGGGCGTTCAGGCAGGCAGACCCCTTGGCCATAAGCGGGACACTTTACTCGCTTGCCAGCCTATGTGGACTTTGCTTTGAGCGCCCGCCCGCACTGACACTTTACTTTGATCGTCATAGCAATATTCCTTCGCCGTTGCGAATCACAACTCTGACCTTACGTCGCCGCAGTTTTCGACGCAAGCGTGCCGTCCGCCGGGGTCCAAGTGAAATCACTTGAGAGAGTTGAGCCCCCACCGACTTACGCGAACTTGTAGCTAAATGTGATGTGCTCGTGGGGACAATTGGCCAACATGGTTCGGCGGGCATTCTCGGTGTCATACGCTGTCCGCCAGTCAGGTGAATCGCTTACCAATGCCTGAATGAAGTCCAGTCGCGTGGAAGCCTTGCCTTGCGCCGACGCTTCGTGGTCGAGCAATTCGCCGATTAATTGCCAACTGGGCTGCAGAAGCTGTTATATGCGTTATTTCGTTATTTCACCAACAGCCGCCCGCGTAGTAAACTCAAACCCGGCAATCCGACAAATGCGTTGCCAGAGCCGATACCAACTACTTGCTGTCTCAGCCGTAGCGTGGGCGTTTCGCATGCTCTCTTCACGTTCCTCTAGGACGAGGTGCAATTGTTGCAGATGGGATTCGAGGCGCGCGGCGATCCGACCGAGGTAGTCCACTAACTCGTTGCAGTCGAATGAGTACTCGGTAGCAAGAACTTCCTCATACAAGTCCACGTAGGCATCCACCATCTTGTCCAATCCGCACTCTCCACGAACGCGGGCTTGCACCTGTTGTGCCGCCTGGGGGTCGTATTGTCGAATTTGCCGGACGAGCATTTCCGTCGCCCCGCTGGAGTTTAAGAGCGATCGACCGAAGTTGAATTGGCGAAACAAATCAAAGTCAGTAGGCGTCACGATCGGACCCGCACCCTCGGGTCCCGCGAGAACGACCGCGCAGCCCGCCGACATGGCTTCCAGCGCGCACCGCGCCTTGGCAAATACGAGGTCGTAATTGGGCAGTATTCGCTCGGGTTGATCGATTGTCCTACCAACGGCCGGGCCGAATTCGTCTAAGGGGAGCCGCAGCGACGAACAGGCGGAGCGGATGGTGTCAAGATATTCGTGCCGCTCGGAGTGACTGGTGAATAACATCGCTCGCGTGGGGTGTGGCGGCAGTGGTGATTCTCGCGGTTTAAACTGTGCGAAATCTACTGAATTGGGAATCACTTGCACGTCGGCCGCTGGGCGACCCGTGTCGAAAGCCACGCGGTCGCGACAAAAAAGGTCGACCGCCGCAAAACGGACGACAGACGGCAGGGGCGGGGCCGAGTCACTCCAGTCCTTCCCGTCGTGGCAGACATAGACGGCGGGAATCTGAGGGAAACGCCCCACCATTTCCAGTGTCGGTAGCGTGTGTTGACAATGCAGGAGATCAGGTGTCCAGGCAACATCGTCCATGTTCGTCACGACCGGCACACCCGCCTTTTCGAATTCCATGGCCATCAGGCCTCGCCTCGGCGAAAAGACGCTGACGAGATACCCACGTTTCTGGACGCCACGAACCAGATCGTAGAGAAACATCTCCGTGCCGCTACGACCGCTTATGGAGATGTTACCGAACAGGATGCGGCGGGCGCTCATGCTGTCAATCCAAGTGCGCGATGGATCGACTTAACCAGGGGCTGTAGGTGCTCACGATACCGAAGCACCTCAGTGTAACGGCCCTTGTCCACCTGCCGCGATCCGTACTCTTCGTAGTACGGCGGATTGGTTGGCGGCGATTCACCCAACGCGTCGGCTTCAAAAAACTGCTCACGAGCGAAAGCATCGCGCCCGAACTCTTCGCGTGCACTCTTTACTTCGTCTTGCAAAGCAAGATACCGGTCGGCAACGGCCCACTTGCGATCCAACGCGCCAGCGTCAAGCCGCAGAATTCGCGAAGGAGCTGCATTGCAGGCGCCAGGCTCGTCGGGGTGGCCCGTCAGCGCAAACGCCAAATTGAGCGGCGAATAGCTTTCGCGCATTGTCGTTACTTCGACTGCCGCGTTGATCATGCAGCGGCAGAGATCATGCGTGGGATTGTATCCCTCAATCATGTCTCCCACGACCACGTCGCATGGACGCGCCGAAAGGAAGTCGATGAGGGCGACGGTCCGCTCGATCAGCGGTCCTGCGTCGCCCGCCAAGATGATCTCGTAGATTTCACGGTCCGAGAGCTGGCCGAACCAAGGGCCACGCATCGCGCCAGCCCGGCGAATAACGCGGGCGGATTCGTGGATACGGTTGTCGCCAGCTTCACCGGCACCGTTGGTGAGAACGAATACGGTCGGCTGGTTCTTTTCCAACCAATGATGAATCCGTAGCTCATGCCCAGGGTGGCCGATCACCAAGGCTCTGCGATTTGACTTCGGCATGCTTTCCATACCAGAGTTGTTGTTTTGAGGGCGAGAGTGTAGGGGATAGCCTTGGGGCGAGATAGGCCGATTCTCGAAAGACAACGATTGGAACAAGAGTTCGAGCGGCTGACCAGGACGGAACCAACCCGAACAAACCACCGGATTTTGACATTCCACATCACCGCAACCGTCAGCGACCCTTGCGCACATCGGCCTACGAACTCAAGGGTTTGCGATCCGAAATGTGTACTGCGTACAATGGGCGAAGCGATTGCCGACTCTGGCTGCGGCACCATGCCGCGGCGGCGGAAGGCCATTTTGTCGAACAGTAACGTCAAACGACTCGAGGAGATTATGAAACGCTCACCTTGCTTTCACCGACGGGCGCTCATTCGTTACTGGTTCGCGTTGGCGGCAGCGGGCCTAATCGTCGGGGCAGCGCCAATGGTCGACACTGCTGCAAAGGCCGTGGCTCAAGCGGATGACGAGAAGCCGAAAGCGACAGGCACAATTCAAGAGCGCATTTTCTCCGGACCACAACCCGGTGAAAAGATCAAGCCGTTTAAGGTGCTGCACATCAAAGCCGACCAACCGGAAGAGTTGGAGATAGTCAAGGAAACCGACGAACGCACTACTCTCATCTGCTTCGTGCACAGGCTCAGTAACGATGATAGGATTCTATTCGGTCTGGGATTGGTGGATTTCTACGCTTCACGGCACAAGGAACTGACCAGCCACTTTGTGCTGCTGTCCGACGATCGAGCAAAGATGATCATGATGCTCCAAGGTTGGGCGCGAGGCCCGTTGTTCACCAAGTCATTGGTAAGCGTGTCTGTTGATGGAGTCGAGGGGCCTGGCTACTACGGCTTGAATCGAAACGTCGCGATGACCGTCTTGGTTGCCAAGGGAAACAAAGTTGTCCACAACTTAGTTTTCCAAGCCCCCAACCAACGCGACCTCCAGGCCATCATGGCAGCTGTCGCGAAGGCGCTCGGCCAGCCAGAGCCGACCCTGGCCAAGGTTCAGCAGGAGCTTCGGGCCGAACGTCAACGGCGAGCGGAAAAGAGAATCAAGGCAAGTCCCGTCTTCAAACTCGCGCCCAATGAGCAGCTTGGTCAAATCATGTTCGGCATGGTGAATGCGCGAGGCAATCGGTCTCAGAATGCCAAGCGTCGTAGCCAGCAGTTCCTCGACTGGGCAGGCGACAGCAAAGAACGCAGGTCCGCATTGAAGAAGTATTGCAAAGCCGTACTGGCCGCTGACTTCAATCTCAACCAATACTCCCGAGCGGCCATTCAGAGGCTCGCAGGAGATTAGGCGTTGCTTTGCATGCGGGGTACGTTGACGTTCCCGGCCTGACAATATCGCGTGCAACTCGGCCCGCATGCCATGGGTGTCGTTCAGGTGCTGGCAATCGGCTCCCGAGCAGTCTACGATGGCCACATCGGGCGGCGGCCATTCTTACTGCCCCAAAAATGCCGTCGCCTCGTGCCGCAGGTTCTGCCCCATCTGCGGCACACTTTTTGCGAGGGCGTTGCCGCCGAACGTCGCTGATGCCAGCTTGTACGAGGGCGGCACCCTCAGGGCAAACGCTCAGTTGGGGCTTTCGCAGCGTGGGCCGTGGCGTTGTCCACTTTGAAGAGAACGCTGGTGGAATGAGCGTAATCATCTGCTAGGGACCGCGATCGGTCGACGGGGAAGACTCCGGCATGGATCGCGAGGCTGGGGCTTCGGCGAGGAGAGCAACTTCACTCCAGCAGGCGGGCATTCGAAACGCGACGTTCAGTGAATGCTCCCTTCGCCCAGCCTTGGAATTTTGGCCAGTCAGATATTCAGGCAACTTGTGGCTGATTCCAGTTTAAACGCCACGCAGGCCGCGAAGAATACGGACGGTAACAGTGGTCATGAGACTTGACAACATCGAAACAATCAAACGGGCCATCGAAATCGACCCGGGCACGTCGCCGATTAGGGCTCCGCCCTCAGAACTTGTTGGAAAAAACCAGGAATTGGTAGAGCAAAGATAGTCAGAGGCTCTTTTTCCGCTTCCTCCAACCGATCGAAGCGGGTGAGTAATGAGAACATGAAAAAAGAAACGCAATTCGGTCTCCCCGCACGGCAGGGGTTGTACGATCCGGCGAATGAAAAAGACTGTTGTGGAGTTGGTTTCGTCGCACACGTTAAAGGCAAACGAAGCCACCAGATTGTCGAGGATGCCTATGTCATTCTGAAGAACATGGAGCATCGCGGCGCTTGCGGCTCCGAGCCTAACACGGGTGACGGTGCCGGGATCCTCACGGGACTGCCGCACGAATTCTTGACCAAAGTCGCCAAAGAAGATTTGCAAGCGGACCTGCCTGAACCGGGTGAGTACGGCGCGGGTGTCGTGTTCTTGCCCACCGACGTGGCTGAACGCAAGGAGTGCAAGGAAACCGTCGAGCAGATCGTTGCCCAGCAGGGCCAGCGCCTGGTCGGCTGGAGAAAGGTCCCGCAGGAGACGGTCAAAGCCGACGTGGGGCCGACCGCCCGTGATAGCGAACCGCACATCGAGCAACTGTTCATTGCCGCCGGCGACGACCTGGCCGGGGACGACTTTGAACGACAACTCTATATCATCCGCAAGCGCGCCAGCCATGCGCTGCGAGGTGACGCGACATCGGCGACCGCCAAGGTGTTCTATATTTGCTCGCTTTCCACCAAGGTGATCATCTACAAGGGCATGTTGCGCACGCTGCAGTTGCTGGAGTACTATCCCGACTTGACCGATGCCGACTACAAGACCCATTTGGCGATGGTCCACTCGCGGTGCTCGACCAACACTGTCCCCCAGTTCCTGGTCGTCCTGTTGACCGAACAGCGGCAACTGTTGTTCGCCACGCGCCATGGTTGATTCTTTCGAGTCTGACGAACTCGCGTCACGCGCCGCCTGCTCGACTCCCAGCCGTCCCGCTTCATCCAGCTTTCCCAGCCACGCAACAACGCGCTGCCGCCGCTTGCCGTCCTTGTGGCGGAAACACTGTCGCAGAAACATACCCGTAAATGCTATCGACAGATTCGCTCAGGACCAGAGCAAAGGTCGTCACTACAACGCGTTTGAACTTGTCGTTGCCAAAAACCAATCCACCCGCCACCGACGCAAAACAACTTACAGCAATTCAACACCAAAAATATTTCTGAAAAAATCCAATCTGGGCCACCACTGGGGAGCTTGGGCTAGATGGAAGTCGGCTCAGTATTTGGACCTCACGGGGTGTACTCTGGGGATGTGTCGCGCTCCGCGATGTTCGTAATTACCGCACACGAAAGTTGTAAGTTGCAAACCGCTGAGTATCGTTGCCGGCGTCTTCCCAACTGTAGCCGTAAACTCCGTAGTGACGCAATCGGATTGTCGTGTCGGCGTATATCTTAAAGCCACAACGTCTAGCCCGCTCGCAGAACGCGTAATCTTCGGCCAAATACCAATCTCCTTCGCTCGTGGGCACAATCATCGGTTGAAAAAAAGGAACCATCGGTCGCCCAAACCGTTCGTTGCAAAACTCCAAGCCAAGCTGCCGTTGAATCTCAATGTAGACTTCGCGACGAACCAGTAAGAATCCAGCTGCGGCGTAGAGGATCTCGACCAAACCGCCACCGTCACCAAACTTTAGGTGCTCTGTTTCTGGCAAAAGATGGCAAGACAATGCTCGTTGGCCTTTTTTGGGATAGATGCCGCAGACGATCGGCAAATTGTGCGATCGCAGTCTGTCTACGTCGTCAGGTGAAAATCCGACATCGGAGTCAATCCACATGGTCTCATTTGCACCATCCATCAGTGCATTCGTTGCCATTTGATTTCGCCCCTGGTCGATGGCAGCATATCCACGCACACGGCGAACAACGTATCCTCGTTGTTCCAGTGTTCGCAAGCCCTCGTCGCACTGTGGTTCAATCTGACTGCCAACTGGAACCAACGTCATGCACTTGCCATTGTCGGTGGCCGATGGAGAAAGGTTGAGTTGCAGGTTCGTGGCGGCTCCGACAACGATCGATGAGTCAGAATCTGAAGGGGTGCGCGTAGCTGCCGGCCGGGTGGGAACCTCGTCCTCACTCAGATCATGTCGGTAGCCCAACTTCGCCGCGTAATCGCCGATCTCCCGTTGCAATGCTACCAACTCAGGATCTGGAATCGACTCTACCGGTGGCGGCCCGCTGTCTGAGGGATTCACCTCTAACGCTGCTTTCGACAGGTCAAATCCCAAGTACTCTTCAATCGATGAGATTTCCCCCTTGGCCAGGCTTTCGTATCGCACGACTAAACCGCCTACCTGTTCGTGACATTTCAGAAAACTGCCGACTAGCGTGCGCCAATGCCGGCCAAAACCACTGACCGTAAGTGGTTTGTCGGGCCAGTGATTAAACCACTTCCAACCCGAGTCGCGACGAGCCAGATAGGAACGGAAGCAGTCGTACGGATTGCGATAAAGGAAAAGGAACTTTGCACGGGGAAACAGCCATTTCAAATAAATGGCGTGATCCGCGGTCAAGCGGACTTCTTTCAGGCCCCATCGGCGAGCCCCCGCATCGCGAGCTGGCTGGGCAAACAGCGTGTCGAAAAAACGCAAGTGTGCGCGAAGCAGGTTCTCGGCAGGTGGATAAAGATTCGCGCAAAACCTCTGGCTCAGGTCATTCTGGCTCTGCCCACGATGGAAAAAGTGCGGTTCCGGCCAGTCGTGTGTCAAGCTGCGAAGTGGGTCCGCTAGTGAATCAACGAGCCACGAGTGCCCGTATGGCTCTCCCCACACCAGGCAATGTGGCATAACCATCCGTTGCAGCAGGGTGGAACCTGATCTCCAGCCAGCCGCGAGTATGAAGACTGGATCGTCTTCACTCTTGCTTCGTAGTTCCGGCCAGCGGCGTGCCCATGCCTTCAAGCCGCACGCAATCGAGTCGCCCTTTGGCGATGCCATGGAGTTTCCACCTTCCCGCAAGTTGAGAGAGTCATGCCGGAACTAGTTTCCATGGAGTTTTCTATCATACTTGCCCCTCACTGACCACGGACGTAACGGTCCTTTCCCTTGGCATCACAACGGGAGGTTCGTCCGTATCCATGTGCAAGGATACAATGCCCATCGGGCTCCTAGGCGATCCCGCCCTGTGATTACGCTTCTTCCTTTCGGGACTCACCCTCATGGACAGCACGGGACACGAACTTTACTACATTCCACACGGCTATCGCATGTACTTGGATGTTGATGAGTCACCAATGATGAGGGATCGGAGTCACGGCCTGTATGAGTCTGAAAAGGTCGAGGCATTTCGCTGCTTTTTGAGCCCGGGCGATTCCGTGGTGGATGCTGGTGTAAACAAGGGTTATTTCTCATTGCTGGCCGCGAGGCTCGTCGGACCTGCGGGAACGGTCTTCGCGTTTGAGCCCCATCCGGAAAACTGCAAATGGTTTTTGAAAAGTGTTGCGGCCAACGGTTATCGTCACGTCAATCTCGTGCGGGCCGCACTGGGCGCTACGAATGGCGTCACCGAGTTGTACTTAGGCGAAAAGTCCGGTTGGCATTCCCTAAAGCAAAACTCCGAAAACCAGCCTTCTCTTAATGTGAACATCTTGCAACTGGATGATGCACTGGCAAGGATGGGAAACCCTCGCATCAAGTTGATTAAGATCGACGTGGAAGGCGCGGAACTGGAGGTCCTAAGAGGAGCACTCTCTACACTTGCCAATACTTCGCCACTGGTCCTTTTGGTTGACTTGCATCACTCAAGAGGACTGCGTCACAGCGAGATTCATTCGCTACTCACTCAACAAGGGTTTTCCCTGGTTGAAATCTCCGCTCCCTTTGATCGACCTATCCATGACCTTCAAGGAGTCAAGGAGTTTGCCGCGATCAAAGCGTAAAAAACGACGTTCACAACTAATGCTCCAAATCAAATCACGACTGTCTCACATACATATACGTTTATGAGATCTACTCCAGTATTTATTCGCGCGCTCAAGGCGATTTGAGTGACTATACTACCTCGAATAAAAAACTTACATTTTTCAAAAAGAAATGCTGGACAATCATTATTGCTGTCGCTATATTGCCACGTGCGACATTTCTGCGTAGGGGTCTCCCCCATTAGGCGACCGGCTCCCTGCGTGACGCACAGCACAAATTCGTTGAATCGCCGCGCAATCGTGCGGGTAATTTTGTTTTTCGCTTCTGCTATCTCTTACTACCTGGTCCTCGTTTCATTGAAGTGAGTGAATGGTGTGCCGTGTCCTCGTGCGCGGTTTTTTATCTCAGAGATGCCTACCGTGTGCATGTGTGAGATATTGTGAGCTGAACAACTAATGCTTTGCAAATAGGAATATGCGCGGAGTAAAAGCAGGAAATCTAATAGTTTTCTAAGTTCTAACTAACGTTTCTATCTATAGAACGAGCAGGAGGCAGTCATGCCCACAATTGTCGTTGGGTACCGGTGCGCGCATCTCTAAGCAGCGATAATTCGTTGCAAGCATTTCAATCCGAACTTTCTCATTGGTGTGATGGAGTAGCTAACTATGAGTAAAAGACCTCGCTCAAATGCTAAGTTAAGCGGCGGAAAGCGGCAGGAGAGGGCTCGGCGAAGAAAGGGCAAACCTCTGCGCCGGAAGCGTAGGTTTTGGCCTCAGGGTGAAATGCTGGAGCAGCGTTTGGTTTTGGCGACCGATTTGAGTATCACGGATGTCGTCATCGATGAGGGTAGCGTCGCGGAGTTTACGGTAAACCTGTCCGAACCGCACGCGACTGACTCGGTGTTTGTGGATTACTTCACGAACGACGGGACCGCAACGAGTCCGGTTGATTTTCTATCGGAAAGCGGGCAGTTGGAGTTTCTGGTTGGTGAGACATCCAAGACGATTAGCGTTCAGACTCTTGAAGACCTGGAGGAGGAAGGCGGTGAGGCTTTCCATGTCCAGCTTTCGAATCCCTTCAATGCGACCATACTGGATGGCACCGGGACGGCGACGCTTAACGACCGAGACGAGGTCGGCTTTGACTCCTATTCGGTAAGCCATGATAGTTCGCTTGTGGTGGATGACGCGTCTGGCGTGTTGGCGAACGACCGCGAAGGCACTGGCAATTCGCTATCGGCAACACTCAACGTCGCACCACAGCACGGCACCGTCACGCTCGCCGCGGATGGTTCGTTCACCTATTCACCGGATCCAGGCTATCTCGGGTCGGATTCCTTCACTTATTTCGCTGACGACGCGGGAATCGTCATCGGAGAAGGTGTTGTTGCCGTTAGCGTCCTGAATAACTTGCCGATCGGAATTAGCGATTCCTACCGTGTGGGACACGACGATGTCTTGACGGTGGACAGTGCCTCGGGAGTGGCGGGAAATGATGTTGAGTTCGATGGGGATAGCTTGACGGTTACGCTCACCCAAGATGTCACTAACGGAACGCTTTCGTTGGCTGGGGATGGCTCGTTCACTTATACGCCCAACCTCGGATTTGTGGGAACCGATCAGTTTCAGTATTCGCTTTCAGACGGCTTGGGACAAAGTCCGGCGACGGTCGTTAGCCTGGACGTCTTCAACCACGCACCAATTGCTTATGGGGAGAGCCTGCAAGCTTGGCACGACACTGCCCTCAATGTCACGGCAACCGATGGCGTACTCGCTAATGACGTGACGGAAGACGGCGAAAACTTGTCTGCACAACTGGTTGCCAATGTCTTGCACGGAACGCTGGCGCTGGCATCGGACGGTTCCTTTACTTACACGCCCAATGCCGGATATGTCGGTTCGGACCAGTTCACCTACAAGGCAAGCGATGGCCTTGCGGAAAGTGCCACGGTTACAGTCGACTTGACGATTTCTGACTTCGCACCTGTCGCGGTATTTGACACTTACATCGCGGTGCATGACACGGTTCTGAACGTCGATGTGGCTTCTGGAATCTTGGCCAATGATTACGGTGATCCAGGCGATACCTTGGTACCGACGATCGTCACGGGCGTTTCAAGCGGCACGCTGACGTTGGCCGCGGACGGTTCCTTTAGCTACACGCCCAATGTTGGATTCGTGGGGATTGACGAGTTTACCTACAAAGTTAGCGACGGCGTAACGGAAAGCGATCCCGTTACCGTCTTGATTGACGTTGAAAACGCGGCACCGGATGCGATCGACGATTTGTACTTCGTGGTGGCCGACGGAAACATCTCGGTGGCGGCGGCTGGCATTCTCGTTAACGATGTCGATGAAGATGGAGATGCTCTGGCGATCACGCTTGGCCAGGATGTCAGTTCGGGTAGCTTGACGCTGAATGCGAACGGGTCATTCACCTATACGCCAAATGCCGGATTCGTCGGCATAGATACCTTTACGTATACAATTGACGATGGCGCGGCCACCAGCAAGACGGCAACGGTCACGCTGGACGTTACGGATCTGGACGTGCGAGCCCGTGGCGACGACGTTTCAGTGATCCATGATCAAACGCTTTCCGTCGCTCTTGCCGACAGCATTTTAAACAACGATTGGCAGGTGACGGGGCAGGCTATCACGTCGGTGCTGGTCGCTGACGTTCAGAGCGGAACGCTGGCGCTGGGCGCCGACGGGACCTTCACTTACACGCCGACCGCTGGATTCGTTGGGAGCGATTTCTTTACTTACAAGGCAACGGATGGCACAAACGACAGCGAAATCGTAACAGTTTCCATCGACGTCGCGAACAATGCCCCACTTCCGACTGGCGATTCGTACGAAGTCCAACGTGGCGAAAATTTGACCGTTACCGCCGCGGATGGCGTTCTGCAAAATGACTGGGATGATCCCGGCGAGACGCTGACGGTAACCCTGCTGCAAGACGTGTTCTACGGATCGTTGTCATTGCAAGCGGACGGGTCCTTCACCTATTCCGTTCCCTCGGACTTCGAGGGCGAAGAGACTTTCACGTACACGATGAGCGACGGAATTGCCACCAGCGAGGAAGAAACCGTTACGATCAAGGTGGTGAACGTCGTTCCAACGGCGGTTGACGACACGTACTCGTTGGCACACGACACGGTATTGACAGTTCCGCTGGAGGATGGCGTTCTATCCAACGACATCGACAGTGAAGGGCAAACGCTCAACGCGATTGTCGTGGCCGGCCCCACCAATGGGGCGCTGACCATGAACAGCGATGGCTCGTTTACCTATACGCCAAATGCTGGATTTGTGGGCGAAGATAGTTTCACCTACCAAGCCGACGACGGGTTCGCGGCTAGTCCTGACAGTACGGTGACGATTGTTGTCAACAACAACGATCCCGTCGTGGCGGGCGAGTATTATCAAATCGTGCATGATCGGGATCTTGAGCCCGAGGGTGGATTGTTAGTCAACGATTGGGACGCGGACGGCGACTCGCTCACGGTGAGTCTGATGAATGATGTCATTCATGGATCGCTGACGATCAATTCCGATGGAACGTTCACGTACCAACCATTTCAAGCGTTCGTGGGCACTGATTCTTTTACGTACACCGTTAGCGATGGAGCAACCGTCTCGCAGGAGCAAACCGTAACGATCAGCGTAGTCAACAGTGACCCGGCGGCAACCGGAGAAGTGTATCGGGTACTCCACGACAACCTGCTGATTGTCGGCGTGGACGACCGGCTCGTGTCAAATGACATCGACCGTGATGGGGACAAACTTCTCGTGTCGCTGGTGTCGGGAACTTCCTCTGGAACGCTGAACCTGAACCAGGACGGAATATTCACCTATTTCCCCAACGCCGGATTTGTTGGCTCCGACAGCTTTACCTACAAGGTGAATGACGGAGTTGCCGACAGCGAAGTGGTCACGGTCAGTATTGATGTTACCAACATCGCTCCCGATGCCGGGGCCGATCGATTTGCCGTCCATCAAGGTACAATGCTTTCAGTAGATGCGGATTCAGGCCTGCTGGCCAACGATGTAGATATCGATGATGAACCCGTCACGATTCAAATTGTTTCCACTGTCACCGACGGCGTGTTGACGCTAAGCGGCGACGGCTCTTTTCAATACACGCCGAATTCAGGCTTCGTGGGCGAGGAAACGTTTAGTTATCAACTGAGCGACGGAGCCGCAAGCAGCGAAGTTGTTGACGTCGTGATCGATGTGACCAACCTCGCGCCCGTTATTGGCCGCGATGTGTATCAGGTCACACACGACACCACGTTAAACTCCAGCCCAACCGAAGGTGTTTTGGCGAACGATGCGGACGCGGATGGGGATCCACTCACGTTGACGCTGGTCTCCACTGTTTCCAACGGCTCACTTACGCTTAGCGCGGACGGATCCTTCACCTATACGCCGTGGGCAGGATACTTCGGACCGGACTCGTTCACCTACAAGATCAGCGATGGGGCCCAAGAGTCCGAAGCAATGACGGTCGACGTTGACGTCGTCAATAGCGTGCCGATCGTTGTCAACGATTCCTACACCGTAAAACACGACCAAGTACTTTCCGTAACTGCCGCAGCGGGATTGCTGGGAAATGATTCGGACGCGGACGGGGATAGCTTGACGCTGTCGCTTGTGGCTACCGTGACCAACGGCTTGCTCACGCTGAATTCCGATGGTTCTTTCACCTATACACCCAACGCCGATTTTGCGGGTGAAGACACTTTCACCTATCAGCTGAATGACGGCGCCGTGGACAGTGAAGTGGCGACGGCGACGATTCATGTTCGCAATACGGCGCCATTCGCGCACGACGATCAGTACAGTGTGTTACACGACCAATCCATCACCGTTGCGGCTGCCAGCGGCGTTATGGCCAATGACTTGGATTGGGATGGCGACACGATAACATTGACTCAACTTGCCATCGTCACCAACGGCACTCTCACCCTGAATACCGACGGATCATTCACTTACACGCCCGATGCGGGGTTCGTCGGAGATGACACCTTTACTTATCAACTCAGCGATGGCCTGGGAAACAGTCGCGAATCGACCGTTACGATTGGCACGACCAACACGGTCCCCGTGGCGAATCGCGATCACTATCAGTTGCCGCACAACACGACTCTAACCGTTGGTGCTGGCGGCGTGCTGGCCAACGACACGGACGATGCCGGCGACTCCACGACCGTGATTCTTGTCGATGATGTTGGTAACGGCTCACTAACTCTCAATTCCGATGGCACCTTTGATTACACTCCGACGCTTGATTTTGTTGGCAACGATAGCTTTACCTACAAGCTCAACGACGGAATCGCCGACAGCCAGACCGTCACGGTCACACTCGTAGTAACCAACCATACCCCCATCGCAATTGATGACGCCTTCGCGCTAGTGCCGGATTCGACCCTAACCGTGGCGGCTTCCGCGGGCGTCCTTGCAAACGACTGGAACGATGCTGGAGAAGGGACCAACGTCACTCTGGTTTCAGACGTTACCAACGGTTCGCTGACATTAAATACGGAGGGTTCCTTCAGCTACACCCCCAACGCGGGTTTTTCGGGGAGCGATTCATTCACATACAAAGGTGCCGATCCCACCGGTTCGTTGGAAAGCAACTCCGCCACGGTATCCTTCACCGTCACCAGTACCTCGCCGCATGCAACCGTTGATACTTACGGCGTGGAACACGCGACCACACTCAATGTGAATGCTGCACAAGGTGTATTGGGTAACGACCTTGGTACGGGACGGACGGCAATTTTGGTATCAGGGCCGACCGCTGGCACGCTGACGCTGAACAGCGACGGCTCCTTTGATTTTGTGCCGAATGTCGGGTTCTCGGGCTCCGATAGTTTCGCCTACAAGGCCAGCGACGGGACGACGGAAACGGGTGCCGTGACGGTGACCCTTGTCGCGTTGAACGAAGCACCGGTCGCCGTCCCTGACTGGCTGAGTGTGCATCATGGGACGACGCTTTCGGTCGCCGCCGCCAGCGGACTGCTCGAAAACGACTACGATGCCAATGGCGACACGCTGACGGTATCCCTTGTCTCGGGTCCGTCGAATGGAACCTTGGTCCTCAACAGTGACGGGTCGTTCGATTACACACCAACGGCAGGCTACGCCGGCAGTGATAGTTTCACATACACAGCCAGCGATGGATTGGCCAACAGCCCGACCGCGACGGTCGACCTAGAAGTGTGGAACAACGCTCCCGTGAGCAGCGGCGGCAGTTATGTTGTGATGCACGACCGTACCTTGAGCGTCAACGAGGCGAACGGCGTGTTGTCAATGGTGTGGGACGATCCCGAGGATACGTTGACCGCCACGCTCAATACTGGCCCAGCGAACGGGACCTTGACGCTCAACGCGAATGGGTCTTTTGACTACAACCCTAATGTCGGCTTTGTGGGCATTGACAGTTTTACCGTGGACGCCACGGATGGCGCGGGCGAAACGGTCACGGTGACGGTGTCGATCACGGTGTTCAATAATGCTCCGCTGGCGCTGGACAATTCCTATCGCGTGCATCACGATCTCACGTTGACTATGAATGCTTTTTGGGGTGTTTTGATCGACGATATCGATGATCTTGGTGAAGTTCTCACCGCGACGTTGGTCAGCCCGACAGTGAATGGTGTGATTACGCTCAATACGGACGGCTCGTTCGTATATACCCCGAACACCTCTTTCGTGGGTGTCGATTCCTTCACCTACACGGCTTTCGACGGTGTTGACACGAGCAACGTGGCGACGGTGACGATTGATGTCTGGAATCTTAATCCGGTGCTGCGCCCGAACTCCTATCGCGTCCACCATACAACGACGCTCACGGTCGGTTCCGACTTGGGTGTGCTGGCGAACGACTACGACGATGACGGCGATCCGCTGACGGTGTCGTTGGCATCGGATGTCACCAATGGCAGCCTTTCGCTCAACTCGGATGGAACGTTTAGCTACACGCCAAACCCAGGTTTTGTTGGTTCCGATGGATTTACCTATAACGTTTGGGATGGCGCGGCGCTGGTCGGCGCGGAAAGCGCTTCCATCGCCGTTGAAAACAAGAAGCCAGTTTCTGGCCCTGATAACTATCGAGTTCATCATGACACTCCGCTGAGCATTCCTCCCGCCTTGGGCGTTATGGTCGATGATTGGGATGGCGACAAGGATGACCTGACATTGACCCTCGTTTCCGGAACTTCGAATGGCGCGTTAACACTGAACCCGGACGGGTCATTTGACTACACACCCAATGCCGGATTTGTCGGCCCGGATAGCTTTACTTACAAACTCAATGATGGTGCCGAGGACGGAAATGTAGCCACGGCCACGATCGATGTTTGGAACAACATCCCGTGGGTGCATGAGAATTACTACACGGTTCGCTACGGCGATACGCTGACCGTCAACGCCGCGGATGGCGTGATGTGGGACGATTCGGATTGGGATGGAGATCCCAACACCGCTGAGGTGGTCAGCAACGTCAGCAACGGAACATTAACACTCAATTCGGACGGTTCCTTCACTTACATCCACGATTCCGATTTCTCCGGCACTGATTCGTTCACCTATCGGGTTTTTGACACGGCCCAATACAGTGAGCCGGTCGCCGTCACGATCGAGGTCCGAAATCACGCGCCACACGCGTTTGACGACAACTATGCAGAGCTGCATGGCCCAGGTGTTATCCTCAGCGGCAATGTGCTGGATAACGATTGGGATCCGGACAACGATCGAGATGCGGCGGCTGCGGACAACGCTGGATTGACAGCTCACCTGGTGTATCCCGCGCAACCAGTCAGCCAGGGAACGTTGGCCTTCAATTCGGACGGCACATTCACCTTCACGCCGCCATCGGGCGCCGACGATTGGGTCGGATCGGTGACGTTCGAGTATTACGCCAATGACGGATCCACTGACAGCGAACCGGTAACCGTGACAATCTCGGTTACCAATCAAACGCCCGTAGGGTTTGAAGACTATTATCGAATTCACCGCAATGTCGGATTCTCGCGCAGCGCTGCGGAGGGTGTGCTGATCAACGATTATGACGGCGACCTGTTCGATCAACTGACGTTCGTGGCCGAGTTGGTTCCGCAGTCGGGACCGTTCGGCGCGCAGAGCTTTTCCTTGAACGACGACGGTTCATTCAGCTACACTCCCCAACCCACCTATGTAGGCACTGATTCGTTCAGATATTGGGTGTACGACGGAGCTCAGCGATCGTCCGAAATCGAAGTGAGCATCGACGTGGTCAATCATGCACCGATTGGCGTGATGGACTTTTACACCGTCGACGGGATTACAACACTGACGGTCTCCTCTGCCGATGGAGTACTCAAAAACGATTCTGATCTGGATGCCAGCCTGAATCTGGATAACAACTTACCAAGCACCAACCTGAAAGACTACGTAACCACGGAGCTTGTGGATAACGTCAAGTACGGCACGCTTAACTTTAGTGACGACGGTTCGTTCACCTATACGCCTGGGGACGGCTTCTTCAGTAAGGGGCTTGGCGTCGACACATTTTCATACAAGATCAAAGACGAAACTGTCGAAAGCTCGTCGATTTTGGTCGTACTTGACGTGCGGAACCACGTGCGGACAGCGCATGACGATTCGTATCGAGTTATGAAAAACTCACCGCTCAACGTAACGGGAAGCGGCGTCTTGGCGAATGATTGGTCCGCGGACGCAAACGACCCGCTGGCGGCTAATCTCGTTTCCGATGTCACCAACGGGACGCTAACGCTGAGTACTAGCGGGTCCTTTGTATACACGCCCAATGCGGATTTTTATGGATTGGATTCGTTTTCCTATCGGCTTGGCGGAGGAAGTAATTCGGAGGAGACGGCCACGGTTCAGATTAAGGTGATCTCGCTGGATACGGAGAATGACACATTTAGCGGGCCTCATGACCGCCGCATTACGGGAGATGTCAGCGGCAACGACATCATGAACGATGACGAAGCGCAGTGGGCAGAACTCGATCAGGGCCCCACTAACGGAACTCTTGAACTCTATACCGACGGCACGTTTGCTTATTATCCCAACGATGGTTACGTCGGCACCGACACCTTCAAGTACAAGCTTTCCAACGGAATTGAAACTGGCACGGAAATCGGTACGGTGACGCTCGACGTCACGAATGTGAATTCTGCTGGAGTCGCTGACAGCTACAGCGTCAAAGCGGGAACACGGCTCTTCCACAACTGGACGACTGGCGTTTTGGCCAATGATACCGATGTGGATGGAGATAGACTGGAGGCCGTACTCGATACGGGGCCGTCGAATGGTACCCTGACCCTCAACAGCGATGGCTCGTTTGAGTACACGCCGAACGCGGGCTTTGAGGGACAAGATACCTTCAAATACAAAATCGACGATGGCGTTTCGACTCCGGCAACAACCAAGTACACCGCCACGATAGGCGTGCAGAACAACGACCCAACGGCCGCGAACCAGACTTACGGCACTTACTATAAGACGCTACTGGATGTTCCTATCGCGGACGGATTGTTCGATTCAGCCACCGACGAACACCTGTTTTCGCTCAAGGTTGTCAACGTTGCTGGGCCGTCCAATGGCGTATTGGCGATGAACGCCTTCAATGGCTCGTTCACGTATACGCCGAATTCGGGATTTACCGGTGCCGACTCGTTCACCTATCAGTTGGAAGACGAACATGGTGAGCGGAGTGCGACCAGAACAGTGACGCTCAGCGTTGAAAACACAATGTGGGAGGATCCCGAGTGGATGGACCAAGAGTATGAAGTGACAGTTACTCAGGGTTCTGGCTCGGGTTCAGGCGGTGGCAGTGGTTCGGGTGGCGGAAGTGGTTCTGGTAGCGGCAGCGGCTCCGGAAGCGGATCGGGATCGGGGAGCGGCTCGGGCTCGGGAAGCCCCGGTGGTGACACAGTTAGTGGCGATGTCACTCCTATCGATGTGGACTGGGATTCCGATACGTTTCAAGTTTCAGTGGTGTCGGGAAGCGAATCAGGCGGAACAGTGGCCCTCAATGCTGACGGCACGTTCGTCTTTACAACTGAGGCTGACTTCCTTGAAGGCGAGTTCTCTTTCAAAGTCACCGATGGATTCAATACAAGTCCCGAGCATATCGTTTCGATCACGCCGGTGTTTGCAGGAGGCGGTAGCTGCCCTGATCCGCTGGACACAACTCTGGAAGCGGGTGAAAGTTGGAACGACGCTCACACATGCACCACCACGGTCTCCGTCTATAACGCCGGCCCCGGCACGGTATCGGTTTCCGGCGGTGGCGGTTCGGCGACGGTCACCGCCGTTAGTGGTACCGATTTTAGCGTCTCGGTGGTGGGCGAAGGCACCGGAGCCGGTCATGGTACGTGGAGCGGCGCGGTTTCCGGCTCGCTGAACTTTAGTGCGACTGGAAATGTCGCGGCAATCTCAATCGCTGGGGATCTCGTAGTACATGCCGGGCTAGCCGCCAGCGCCATGTCGGGCCGCGACGTGACGGTTTCCGGCCACACGGTCGGAAATGTAACAGCGTCCCAAGATGTTTTGTCGGCCTCTGGCCGTGATGTTGGCAATGTAACCGCGACGCGCGATGTCCTCTATGTTTCTGCGTTCGGAGACTACCAGTGGCCAGATTACGGATACGATTACTTTCTAGGAGTCAACGGCATTCTGGATCTCTACGGGCTCTATGTCTGCGATGACGGCCATTGGTTCGATGACGCGGACGAAGATCCACATACTTGGTGGACTGGGTCGACTTCCAATTGGGGAACTGCGGGAAATATTAGCGCGGGTCGTGACGTTCAGTCCGTAAGTGCCGCGAATCTAGGAACTGTGAACGCAACGCGCGACGTCCAGGATGTGCGAGCTCACGATATTTCAGCCACTGTCACGGCCGGAGAAGATATTGGGACGATCGGTGCCGCTCGGGACATCACGGCGGCCATTACGGCAACCAGCGGTAACATTGATACCGTGGCGGCGGGACGAAACCGCACGGCCGCCACGAGTGCAGGTGGAAACATCAACCAGATCGGCTCGGGAAGGAATACCAGCGGAACGACAACGGCGGCGACTGATATTCATTGCGTCCACGCGGGACGTGATATTTCCGGCAATGTATCTGCTACCGCGGGAGACGTGAATTGGGTCGATGCGGATGACAATCTCAGTGGAACGGTGAACGCTGGGCAATGGATCGGTTACGAATACGATTACTCGGCAGGGTACGGAAATTACATTTCGTACGGCGGCGTCGGAGCAGGTTGGGACTTGTCTGGATCGGTGACGGCCGGAAAGGGCATTGTTGAGATCATGGCCGGGCGCGACCTAGGGACAGGAGCAATTACAGCCAACGACGGACCGATCGGAACCGCCACGGCCGGCCGCACCTTGAAAGCGGCCCTCAAAGCTTCTGGTACCCAGGGACATATTTTCTCAGTTTCGGCTTGGGATTTCGCTAGTCCAGCCAGCATTACCGCATCAGGCAATATCGAAACGGTCAACTCGACTCGGAATATTGTAGGCGTCATCAGTGCCGGCGGTCATATAACGTCGATCGACGCGGGGCGCGATATCAAGAATAACATTACGGCGGCAAACAAGATCGATCACGTCAAAGCTGGCTGGAATATTGAAGGGAACGTCACTTCCAGTAATGACGACATCCGCGAGGTGATTGCCGGCGAGCATCTTTCTGGAAACGTCTCCGCAGGCGACGATATCGAAACTGTGGATGTCGGGCGTGACCTAAGTGGAGATATTTCGGCAGGCGGCAACATCAACAGTGTGGTGGCTGATGGCGAACTAATGGGTGACGTTTCGACCACGGGCGGCGACATTACGCAAGTCATCGCGGGAGGTAGCATCACGGGTGACATCAGTGCTTCCGCTGGCTCAGGCTCTGGTGGCGGCTCGGGCAGTGGATCCGGGAGCGGATCAGGCTCAGGAAGTGGTTCCGGCAGTGGCACCGAGTCGATTGGCGACGGCAGTATCGGGACCGTGGCCGCGCGTGAAGATCTGATTGGCAACGTGACCGCCGAGGGTTCCATCAATCTGGCGCAAGCTGGTGATATTCCGCTTCCGTTGGCCCACACGCGCCAAGGCGGTGACATTTTTGCGTCCACGATCGAGGCGGGTGGCAATATCAACACGGTCAAAGCCATCGATCTGATGCTGGACTGGGGCGATATTATTTTGGCGATCATCAAGTCGACGGCAGGCAACATTGGATCTGTCACGGCGGACGGAGAGATTGACGCGGAAATCAATGCGGACGGACATGTGAACACCGTCCACGCGGGCTTGGCGAATACCGGCAATATCAAGGGCGGACCCATCAAGGCAGTCAACGATTACGTTGGCTCGGTGACGGGCGACTACGGAAAAATCGAGTCCACCATCAGTGCGGACACGCACATCAACAACGTGGTAGCTCATCTGGATATTACGGGAAGTGTTACAGCCGGAACGAGGATTGGAACCTACTTAGGTTCCAGCAGCACGGATGGAGTCATCTCCAAATTCCAGGACATCACCGGGAACATCACTGCGACCAGCGGCGACATCGGCCGCGTGGAAGGTGGACGGCATGTCAAGGGAACGGTGACTGCCGGGGATGACATCGGCATTGTCATCTCGGGAACGGCCAAAGGTGGAAATATTGAAAAGAACATTACGGCGAGCGGAGATATTGACGAGGTTACCGCATTGGGGCCTTGGTATCGCGAGACGATTTCCGTTTATGACGGCAACAAGGCGTATCGAACTCTCGCCGTTCTACCAGGTGCCAGTGCGGTACCAACCTTTGAAATTGCTCCCCGCTTGGCGGGGCACCCCCGCTCGCCCAGCCCGAATTACGGGAATATCAAAGGCGCGGTGAAGGCTAGCGAGAGCGTGGGCCCGGTCACCGCTTTTGGCGACATCGAGAAAGATGTCACGGCCGGCGATACGCTGGGTTCCGTCTGGGCACTTGACGACATCAAAGGAAAACTGAAGGCGGGATCCGGCGGCATTTCGGTCAACGCATGGGGTGAGATTTCGGGCGACTCGATTCATGCTCCTGGCAACATTGATGTGAAGTCCTATGACGCCATGGAGGCTGATGTCACCAGCACGACCGGGGCAATCGATGTAACGTCGTGGGACGAGATCGACGCTGACATCAATAGCGACCAGGAGAATCATCTTTGGGCCTTCACGAATATCGACGGCAAAGTAAAGAGTAAGCAAAAGCGATCCTGGATCGAGGCGCTAAAAGACGTCAAGAGCGAGATTGTTGCCAAGGCGGGCATCACCGTCGCTGGTGCCAGGGTCGCCCCCAGAAAATTAGAAACGTTGGCCGGAAACCTCGGGGCTTTTGCGTCCAAGATCATGACGTTGAAGCGAACGAGTATTTTGGGAGACGTTCGCATAGTCTCTCTTGGCGACGTCACCGGGCTCATTTACACCAAGACGGTGTGGAACAAAGCCAACATCGTAGCCTGGGGAGATGTCAATGCGACGATCCTAGCTGGCACCACCGAAGTTTACGCCTCTGGAGACGTCAATTCGACCATCAAGGGCATGCCCTACTTTGACGCGCGTAGCGTGACCGTCGAGGCAGACAATGTTGCCGGGTCGATCAAGGCCCGGGATTCTGTCCAGGTTCAAGCGTTCGGCGACGTCAGCGCCACGATCGAAACCATCAACGGTGCAATCGACGTGTGGTCCAAGGGCAAGGTTAGCGGCACCCTTACCGCAAATGGTTCCGAAAAAGGTTGGATTGCGGTTGCTGCCGGCGGCGAAATCTCGGGGAAGCTGACGGCGGATTCAAGCGTCGGCGTGGAAACCTGGGACAAGGTCTCGGGAGAAATCACGTCAACCAGTGGCGGCGTGCATGTAAGCGCCTTCAAAGGCTTCAAGGGAAGCGAAATCACGGCCGACGGTTACGTTGAAGTGCTTGCTTGGGGCGACGTTGATTCCAAATTGACCTCGAAACATGGCTATGTGGATGTCTTTGTCGACGGAAAATTCAGCGGCACGATCAAAGCCGGCGGTGATGCTCAGGTGGAGGCGTTTAAAGACATTACCGGCACCATTACCGCTGGTTCACCGGCAACGGGTCCGACGAAGGGAACTCTTACCGCGGACTTGCTTTCGCACGCGAATATTTCGGCGACTGTTACATCGTCACACAACGTAAGCGTGGAAGCGTTTGGAAACATCACTGGTAACGTGACGGCAACCACAGGCACGGCCTACGTCGAAGCACATAACAACGTCAGCGGCAACACGATCACCTCCAACGGCAACGCGGACGTTACTGCGTGGAATCAGGTGACAGGAGTGACCGTCAACGCGGGCGCGCAAGCGAGCGTGGACGTTTGGGGGCACAAAGGAGTGAGCAAGGCAACCGTTACCGCGGGGCAAAATGCCTCGGTGCGGTCCCCTAAGGATATCAAGGCGACGGTCACGGTTGAAGACGGCCAGGCCAGCGTCGACGCCATGGAGAGTGTCAGCGATGCAACGCTGACTTCCAAAAAGGGCAGCGCGGGAGTCTTTTCCGGTGGCACCGCCAAAGTGAACATCGTCGCTTATTCGCCAACTGCCTCTACATCCAATCAACAGACAGCCGGGCTCGTCTCCATGGGCGGCGCCACTGGAACGATGGTGGCTCGAAACCAGGTCAATATTGTTGGACTTGAGACGGTGAATATCACGGCCACGTCGAAAGAAGGGGACGTCAACGTCGTGGCCCTTGGCCAACTTCAGGGTACTTATACCGCCAAGAATAACGTCAATGTTTCCGCCATCTCAAACACGACCACACAAGGAACCTATAAGGCGCTGTCGGGGAATGTAGATATCGGCGCGCTTGGCGATTTCAACGGCACCGCGGATGCAGGTCGTTCGGCGTCGGTTGTCTCGCTGGGCGATCTGGCGGGAACCGTCAAGGCGGGCCATAATGCCTCGGCTTCAGCTAAAAAGGCTGTGTCCGCTACGGTTACGGCTGGCAATAATGCAACGGTCGCCGCGTTGGGAGGCAATGTCTCTGGGGCCGTTACGGCAACTCGTGGAAGTGCTGATGTATCGGCCGAAAAGCAGGTGACCAGTAACGTTGTCGCTCACAAAGACGCCAGCGTCGGAGCCAAAGGCAACATCTCGGGTACCACCACGGCGACGACGGGTGATGCCCATGTCGTAACGTTCCAAGTACTCTCGGGGAGCGTTACAGCGGGCAAGGATGCTACGGTTTTTGCGGATGGGAATATCACCGGTTCCGTGACTTCTGGCGCTGAAGCAAATGTTGTCAGTCACGCCCAAATTACAGGCAGCGTGAATGCGGGAACTAATGCGATTGTACTCGCGCTCGCGGATATTACTGGAAGCGTCACCGCGCAAATCAACGCTGACGTATCCTCCACGGGTGCAATTTCCGGGAACATTCACGCCGTAACTGGATCGGCCGACGTGGTCACTGGAAAGACTCTGTCTGGCAACGTGACCGCTGGAAAGAACGCCGAAGTTTGGGCCAAGGAAGATATTACCGGTACGATCAACGCCGGAGTCGACGCGGACGTCACAACGTGGAAATCCCAACTCGGCACCATCACTGCGGGACAAGACGCGGAAGCTTGGGCCAGGGATGGCATTGTCGCGGCAATTAACGCTGGCAGGGATGTGACGGCTGTTGCCTATGGCGACGTGACCGCACCGATTACGGCTGGGCGCGACGCCACCATGTCCGTCTTGGCGAGTCTCTCTGGAACCGTAACCGCTAATCGCAACGCCGAGATTTGGGTTTTCGGAGAAGTCACGGGAGACATCACGGGAACGACGGGCAATGTGACGCTCGATTCAGTCGGAAATATCGACAATGCGGTTTCCGCCGGACAGAACGCGATCGTGGAAACCTTTGGGGACATTAACGGGACCATCACGGCAGGTTCGAATGCCGCGTTGACCGTCTTCCAAGGAGAGGCGACTGTCACGGTCAATGCTGGGAATGATGCCTCCGTTGGTGTCTACAAATCCCTCGACGGAACGATCACCGCGGGCGACAACGCCAGCGTTCAGGTATTCGATGACTTTATGGGAGATGTGACTGCGGGAGATGACATTTCCGCGATGGTTGATGGGATGTACAGCGGAACTATGACCGCAGGTGGTGCCTTGAGCATTATCGGTCGTGGCACCATCAACGGCACGTTGGCCGCCGGCACCGATGCCTCCGTTGCCACTCTCTCCGATTTGATGGGCTCGACTGTCACTGCTGGCTCAACCGCCACCGTGCTTGCGCTGGGCCAGATAACCAGCACGGAAATCAACGGCGACGCGGGTGTTTCGATTTGGTCCTACGGCGGACTTGCCTCGGTCACCTTAAATTCGCTCAATGGTGACGTAGCCGCGTTGACGAATGGAATCGGAACCGTCGAAATCAATGCAGGGGGCGATGTTTCCGCAGGGGCGCTGGGAGTACTTAACGCCGACGTGGTTGCGGGCGGTGCCGTGAGTTTACTAGGCGTCGCGGGGCTGACGGGCCAAGTCACATCCGGTGGAGATCTGAAAGGTGCCAGTCTATTTAACTTGCATCTGCAACCTGTAACCGTGAGTGGTAATCTTGAGCTTTCCTCCTTGGGCAACTTAACCGTGGTTGGCACCGTTGCCGGAAATGCGCGTCTCACTTCCTATGCAGGCTTGTTGGGGAGCCTCACAGTAGGTGGCAACATAGACAGCGTTTTCTCGATGAGTACCATCGCCGCGGGCTTGCACGCTGACGGGAACATTTACAAAGTCGTCACATACGAGTCGATTATCGGTACGTTGTCGGCAGGAGACGGTAGCGGTTCCTCAGGCGGAGACTTATTCACGGGAACCGGAAACATCTTCGAGGTCTACATTCTAGACGACCTCATCGGCTCCATTACGGCCGACAATGCGATTGGCATCGTCACGGTGGGCGGGGCTTTCATCGGGACCGTGTCCGCGCCCTACGTTGGTGTCGTTGCTCACCCCAACCGATCCGCCCTTCTTCAATTCCCTGACGAACCGGCAGTGGGAGTTGGAGAGCTGATCGCCACGACGGCGGACGCCTATGCCGCTCTCAAGGATCTTGAAAAGTCATTGGATGAAGCGAAGACCGAATTTGAAGCGCGGGCGACCGCCGCTGGCGGAGACGTTGCACGGCGGATTGCCCAATTGGCCGAAGCTTTGGTTGAGGGCGCGATGGAAGCCGATGCAATCGTGGCGGACGTTGAAGCGCAAGCGAAACTGGCTGGCAAGGAAGCGCATGCTATTGTGGAACATGCCTTCGAAGTCGCGCAAAACACCATTGAAGCTGCGCGTCGCGCGGCCGTGGCCGAGTCTGAACTCGGCCGCGCGGAGGCGTTGAATCAACTCAAGATCAACAAGGGGTTGGCTGAAGTAGCCTTGGCGGAAGCACAAGACGCCAAAGCGTTCTTGCAGGAACTTGCCCTCGATCTACGAGTCTATCAGGATGCACGGCACGATGCCTCAATAGATCAACTGAACTACTTATCGAACCATCGACCGGAGGCATTCTGGGGGATCTTCCTGCAGAAGGTTGAAGATTTTGCCTGGTCGATTGTCGACGACCTGCAGCTTGCTCTGGATATCTGCGGCACGGTACTCGACTTTGTACCCGTGGTCGGCAATCTCATCGCCGCCGGCTGCGACGGTGCCAACGCCTTGATTTATGCCCTTCGCGGCAAATGGGTGGATGCGGGTCTAAGCGCGATTTCCATCATCCCGATCGTTGGCGACGCAATTGGCAAAGGCGGAAAGGTGGCCAAAGCGGCCATACGGTTTGGAAAGGCAGTAACGCGCGTGGTGCGCGGCGTGACGAAGGCGGCCTCTCGATTCGTGCGCCTCATTCCTCCTATTGGTATTGGCGCGGCACGAAAGGTGTTCTGCGTGATTACCGGCAAAGGCTGCTTCGTCGCGGGTACGTTGGTCATTTTGGACGAGGACTTTGAGAAACTCCTGGCCACCCTCGATCCGACGCTCGTGGAAGCCAAGGAGTGGATCATCGCGGCAACATTGGTCGGTGTGGGGATTACCGGCCAGCAGGTGTTGAAGCGAAAGAAAAAGAAACGCGGCGAGAAGGTGTCTGTCGAAGATCTCTATTTCTTCTCGGGTGATGACGACGACTTCTCGGATGATGACGACTCTGAGCACCGGCAAGTGAATGCCGAATTGGATGAGCTGTTTTACTTTGGCCTGGACGACGTGCGGCGGCGTGAAAGCCGGGTAATCGCATCTCGCGACGCGGTCCAAACAACTGGGGACGACGACGACTGCGGCGGGTACGAGCCATATGACGACCGGGCCTTCGGCGAGATGCTGACCAACGGCGGAGCCCTGGGGATGAGTGCGGCTCCTTCGGTCGGCGTACTTGAAGCACCACAGGTCCGTCCTCAGCCTCGTACCGATGTGTTTGAGACCGATCGCCAGAACGAGAGGTCGCGCCGGTTCGACCGTCAGACCATTGCCTCGCGGTCGAAACCAACATCCAAACAAGGAAGTTGGCCAGGGAATCTTTGGTTGTCTGCGTGCCTTCTTTGCGCGGCCATCTTTGCCGTGAAGGCATTTGTTCCCTTCAGCGGAGCCCCAACCGACGCCGAATCAACCCATCCGCCAGATGCACAGGTGGTTTCCGCGGATCAGTCCCGTGGAACCATGCTTGCCAAACCGATTGAGCAAATCTCGGTCGGAGATCGCGTTCTCGCGGGCAACCCCGAACTGGCCGATCTCGATTTCACAAACACCGAGGATGTCGACCCCGCGGCGTGGCGTCAGTTGACGTTAAGAATGGCAAAACCCGATGGCAGTCAGTTGGACATCGAACTGTTGCGATCAGGTCAATGGATCGATGAGTCCAGCGCTCAACCTGGGAGCATCGTCGAGTTGAACTTGCCGGAACTTGGCGCGGATGGACCAGCGGAAGTGCTGGCCGTGAACCAATGTCCCCGCATCAAGACCGGCAATGGGCGAATCGTCACCGGTACGTTTGCACACCGTGCCGCCAATGTCCTCAATCTCCACGTGGAAGGGCTTAGCAAGCCAATTGGAGTCACTTCCAATCATCCGATTTGGTCGGAAGATCGCCAAGAATTTGTGGAGGCGGGTGACCTTGAAATTGATGAACGGCTACGAACCACCGAAGGCACGCCTCGCGTCGTCGACGTTGTCGCTCTGGAAGGCACGTTCACCGTCTACAATTTGGAGGTTCAACACGAACACGTTTACCACGTCACCGACCTGGCAGTCCTAGTACACAATTCCTATATTGGGAAGGCAATTAGGAACTGGAAGGCGGGGAAGACCAGAATCAAGTACCTCGACCCGGTGACGAACACGTGGAGAACCACCCTGCGGAAGAATCTCGACGGCGATCACGTCCTGCCTCAGAGCTTTTTCATGAAACAGATTGCAGCAAAGCAAAAGCGGCTCGGGCGCGACCTCTCCAAGAAGGAAATGCGTGAGATCAGAAAGGTGATGAATAGCAAGAAAAACCTTCGCCCGATGCCGAATTCTCTGAATCGTTCAAAGCAGGACAAGCTGGCTGGTGATTGGTCTAAACGGGCTAAGGAGCTTGGTGTCCACAAAGACTATCTCAAGGACATGGGCAAGATACAGGACGAAGTGAAATCCGAGCTGACGAAGGCATTGGCTAAGATTAAAGCAAAATAACGAGGAGGGACCATGAGCTCGCACGACGCGGCCAAATTGGCTAAGGGATTCGCGAATTGCATCAATCGCGGCCAAACTAAAAAGGTCGAGGAGATGATCGATCAAGGCGCGCCGCTTGAAGATTATTTTGAAGACATCTACGGCAACTTGACTCCACTTGCGCGCGCGGCTCGACTTGGTAATGCCGACTTGGTAAAGCTACTTCTTGCGGCCGGAGCGGACGTCAATGCTCCGCCCTCTGATCCGTGGGAAGACAATGCCCTGCGATCGACCTTTCAACTAGGATCGGCCGCGCACGTGGAAGCTGCCAGACTCCTAATTGAGGCCGGAGCCGATGTGAATCATCAGTCTTTTTCGGAAGACAGTGTTCCCGTAACGACGGCGATAATGGACGCATGCACGGATGCGGATGATGCGGCGATAGCAGCACTGATTGATGCTGGTGCCGACGTGAACGCGTGCTTGCGGTTTGGAACGGCATTGACCAACGCAATCAAGGCGAACCGTCCAACGGTGGTGAAACTACTTCTTGACGCCGGAGCAGACCCTACTGTCCGTTATCCTGCAGATGGTGGCACTCCTGAACTGCGCGGCAAGACTCCCCTTGGCGTTGCCAAGAAGCTTAAGAGGAAAAAAATCCAGGGGTTACTTGAGACCTTGGACGTGGCCTAGTCGGCGAACTTCGCGGACGGTTTGACGAATGACGGACTCCGACCTGAATCTGGTTGCCGAAGCGTGGACGCGAATAGAGTCTGTGCTGGCGGCAAACGAAGCTGACGAATTCGTTGGCCTGAGTAAACCGGCGGGAGACGTTGAAATCACGCAACTTGAAGATCGGATTGGAACCGCGCTTCCACCGGATTTTGTTCAATCTTATCGCATCCATAACGGTCAATCCGACGACGTAATCTTGGTGCCCCCACTCGCGCCGCTCGACGACGGGTATTATCTGCTTCCCATTGAGCAAATCCTCGAGGATTGGGAAACGTGGGGGGAATTGGCGGAGGCCGAGGACCTTGTTGAGAAAACATCCGCACCGGACGAAGGCGTGCGGTCGTGCTGGTGGCATCGCGGATGGATTTCTTTTGCCTCTAACGGAGGTGGCGATAGTCTTTGCATCGACCTGGCTCCCACGAAAACTGGCACCGTTGGGCAAGTGATCACGCTATGGCACGACCAACCGAGGCGACAGCTTGTCGCAACATCTTTTTCAGAGTGGCTAGGTGATTTGGCGGAAGCGCTGGAAGACGAAGGATTTCCCTTTTAACGCACCTGATTCTCGAAGATTTCGTCGGCATCACGATGGCCCCCGACCTGGTTGTTCCCCGGAGATTCGATGGACAAGCGCTACGCTATGGCCACGGCGGGCAATCTGTTCAATACGGCGTGCCGCAAAGCGAGCATCAGCAAGCGGGTCAGTATGCACACGCTGCGGCATAGCTTTGCCACACATCTGTTGGAGGCAGGCACGAATCTCCGCGTGATCCAGCGCAGATGCTGGGCCATGAGAAGATTCAAACGACCAGCTTGTACACGCACATTTCGCTGCAGGAGTTGCGGGAGGCGCCCAGCACCATGGAACTGCTCCAATCTGCTCGGGCCGAAGCCTCATGAACACAACCTTGGAAGTCGCCGGTGTCTTCCGCGCCGGTGTCTTCCGCGACGGTGTCTTCCGCGACGGCGAGCAGCGGTTTCGGGCCCGGTGGGGGGGGTGACGTGAAAGGGTGTTCCTGCTGAATTGCCTAAAAGCGCCGCGCAAACTAACCCGACGCGTTGCACTATGCGTCGGGTTAATGAGAGTCCGGGTTAGTAATTAGGAAAGCAATCGGTCGGCGATTGTCGCTCCGAAGTAATAGGCCGAATCGTAGTTTTCCGCTGTGATAATATTCCCATCGACATACACGTCGTCGGTGGCGGTGGTGGGGTCGCCGATCGACTGGGATGCGAATTGG
>JAJDEH010000069.1 GCA_029259935.1 Planctomycetota bacterium | reverse complement strand
ACGACATTACGCCGAAATAGCTGGGAAGACAAATTATCAAAGGTGTCGCCCGCAACGCCCCCCGCCGACAATTGCACCAGCCTGCTCACCTACTTGGCGACTCTCGCCGGATAGCGTTCCATTAGTGCAAAACTGGAACTAAAAGGGCGGGCGAATGAATCGTTGCTTCCGCCGGGGCAAGCCCGGGGCAAGCCCAGCGGAGAGCCGTGGTTGCTCTGGTAAGGTGAGTAGCTGCTCAGTTGTCGCTCACGCCGGGGCAAGCCCGACGGAAGCGATCGAACGGAAGCCATGCGTCGGATCTAGTGGGGCGGAGCGAGCGACGGAAGCGATGGGGCAGCGTATCTTCGCCCCGAATGTCTCGAAAGGGTAGATTAGTTCGCATGAGTTTCCGTCGGGCTTGCCCCGGCGCGAACACAACTGGGAGGCTACCTGCATTCGAAAATTCATAGAAGCTCTCTGACGGGCTTGCCCCGGGCTTGCCCCGGCGGAAGCAACGATTCAACCGTGGGACCTCGGACGGTCGCGTTCTCCCTGCCGTCGTGGTGATATTTAGGTGGTGAAGAATAACCACCGCTTGAATGCGGAGGATTCGCCGCCAGCCAGTTGAGGCATGGTGCCGCCTCATTCTTAGCGGGAACGCCAAAGAATCGAAATGCATTGGTGGAAGGAGAAAAAGGGCGATTCCGCCCCAATTGAAAGTAAAATGCCGCCATGAGATCGTAAACCAGCACTGGCTGGACTAGCCAGCCGTGGCATCAAGCACCAGGCCGCGTCCCCAGCCTTGTGCTTGACATTCTCGGTGGCTGTAACTTCTATTCTAATTCTAACCAACCGATCCTCGTTTACCGCGCGGGTGCCGCTGGTGACAGGTGGACAACCAATACCAATAAATCGTAATTTTGAAAAGTCGAGGGATCTGATGAAGGCTAACTCTGTATGCGTCGTGTTGTTTGCTTGGCTTGTGGCGGTGCCAGCCGTGGTTCGCGCTGCGTTTCGCGCGGGTGCGGCGATGGTTGATGTGACTCCCGTTCAGTTTCCCGTCATTGTGAATGGCGGCATGCTCAGCCGATCGATTAGCAAAGTGAACACCCGGCTGCACGCCCGGGCCATCGTGTTGGACGATGGCAACGAGCGGCTGGCGATTGTGGTTGTCGATAGCTGCATGATGCCCCGGCCCGTCTTGGATGAGACCAAACAGCTCGCTTCGCAGCGCACGAAGATCAAGCCCGATCGCATGTTGATCTCGGCCACGCACACGCACACGGCACCATCGTCGCTGGCCTGTTTGGGAACCGAAGCCGATCCGACTTATGTTCCTTACCTGCGTGAAAAGGTCGCGCAGGCGATTGCCGAGGCCGAAGCGAATCTCGAACCGGCCCGTGTCGGTTTCGCCGTGGAAGACGCGGCGGAGTTCACGGCACTGCGACGTTGGGTGCGGCGGCCCGATCGGATCGACAAGGACCCGTTCGGCAACGACACGGTCCGGGCCAACATGCACGCGGCGGGAAACTGGGATAATGTGACGGGAGAATCAGGTCCGGAAGATCCCGATCTTTCCATCATTTCGATTCAGTCGCGTGACGGTCGGCCCATCGCCTTGCTGGCGAATTTTTCGATGCATTATTTTGGCGATCGCGACTTGAGCGCCGACTACTTTGGCTTGTTCTGTCAGTCGTTGCAGAAGCAGCTTGGCAAATCCGACAAAAAGCATCCGGCGATGGTCGCCGTCATGTCGCACGGGTGCAGCGGCGATATTTGGCGACGCGATTACCGGCTGCCGCCGGAAAAGCGGCCCACTCCAACGATTGACAGCTACGCGGCCGATTTAGCGAAAATCGCTTTGAAGGCCTATCAGGGAATCGAGTATCAAGAAGACGCCGACGTGGCGATGGCTGAAGCGCGGATGCAACTGAACTATCGAGTGCCCGATCAGCAGCGATTGGAATGGGCGCGGCGAGTCGTGGCGGAAATGGGCGATCGACCGCCGAAAGACCGGACCGAAGTCTACGCTCGCGAACAGATCATTCTGCATGAACGCCAGTCGACCGAAGTTGTCGTTCAGGCGCTGCGCATCGGCGATATCGGAATCGCCACCACACCCAACGAAACGTACGCGCTAACCGGCCTGAAGGTCAAACTGCAAAGCCCGCTGGCCAAAGGGATGGTGATCGAATTGGCCAATGGCGGCGACGGCTATATCCCGCCGCCCGAGCAACACCTACTTGGCGGCTACAACACGTGGGCCGCCCGTTCCGCCGGTCTTGAAGTGCAAGCCGAACCGAAGATCACGGAAACGGCCCTCGGTTTGCTAGAGAAGGTTGCCGGCCAGCCCCGGCGCGCTTATCAGCAAACGCAAGGCCCCGCGTCGAAAGCCTTGTTGGCGGCCAAGCCGATCGCCTACTGGCGGCTCGACGAATTCTCCGGTCCGCGTGCCGCCGATTCATCCGGCCATCACAAGGACGCCTCTTACGAGCCGGCCGTGGCGTTCTTTTTGGAAGGACCGCAAGACGCACGGTTCTGCAACGGCGATGAGAAAAATCGGTCCGCTCATTTCGCCGGTGGCCGTTTACGGACTCATGTCGCGGACCTCAAAACCGAGTACTCGGTCAGCATGTGGATTTGGAACGGCATGCCGCTCGACGGCCGCGAGATGGCCGGTTGGATGTTTTCACGCGGCCGCGATCAGGGGCTGGGCCCCGCCAGTGAACACCTGGGACTCGGCGGCACGCAACATCCCGGCAAGTTGGTCTTCATTCAAGGCAAGGAGCAAGAGGCCGCGATTGGGCGAACCGAGATTGCCCGCTGGACCTGGAATCACGTCGCTTTGGTCCGCGATGGGAAGAGCGTCAAAGTTTACTTGAACGGCAATCCCAAGCCGGAGATTGAGGCAAGCCTGGCGGCCGACGGCCCCGCCCCCACCGGGCAGTTGTTCTTCGGCGGCCGCAGCGACAACGACTCCAACTGGGAAGGCCGCCTCGACGAGATCGCTCTTTTCAATCGGGCACTGCCGGCGGACGAAATTTCCAAGTTGTTTTTGAAAAAGTAAGGCGAGCCCTCAGCGTTAGCTGGGGGGTATTCTGACCAACACGCCGTTTGCTTCTGATTGCCGCATGATGCTTCATTCCTCGGTCGCGTAACATGCGGTACCTTGCCTTGGTCCACGAACATGTATCCGAGTACTATCGGCGAATTCGTGGAAGGTTTGGCGAAGGAACTTTGGGCAAGCATATCGTCGTTTGACTTGGCACTGCTTGCCGCTCTTGCGTGTCACCGGCGCGATCCCGCTGAACGACGCCAGGCTGTCAGCATCTTCCCAGCGGTCTTTCTGCGAACCAAACGCGCAGAGCAAGCGTGGCGCGAGCGCCGACCCGGCAGAAGCAATAAGGAGTGGGTCCCACCAACGCGCGCAAGAAAGGTGATCAGCATCGAATCGCTGACCGACGCGGCCCGTTACGCGCTGGGGGATTACCACACCGACATCAGCGGCACGTTGGCGGAGATTCACGCCAAGACCGAGACGCTCTACGACGCCCAGTCGAACGTCACCCAGAAAACACTCTCGCCATCTTAAGAATGGCTCGACAGCCAACACTAATTGTTGCTCTCGAAGGGCTGGCAGGATTGGGAATGTTTGGGGATTCGACCAGGAACTAGCATTCCAGGTGGTATAATCGACCTTTAAACGGCGGGTGAAACTATACAAAATGGCGGATGTCACACAACTCTTGGAGTCGGTTGGCGACGGTGATTCCACCGCGGCCGAAGAACTTCTGGAGCTGGTCTACGACGATTTGCGCAGAGTCGCGGCCCGAACTTTGGCCCAGGTGACTCCCGGCCAAACCCTGCAGCCAACCGCCCTCGTTCACGAAGCTTATTTGCGGCTCGTTGGGGCTGACCCCAAGAAACAATGGGACCATCGAGGGCATTTTTTTGCCGCCGCCGCGGAAGCGATGCGAAGAATCGTGGTAGAGCAAGCGCGACGTAAACTGACCATGAAACGAGGCGGTGGTAAGGTGCGCGTCGACTATGATGAAGCGCAGATCGATATTTCTATTCCGTCCGACCAATTAGTCGACCTAAGCGAAGCGTTGGATAAACTTGCCGAAAACAGCCCCGAGGAGACCCAGTTGGTCAAGCTGCGGTACTTCACAGGGATGACGATTGAAGAGGCGGCCGATGCGCTGGGAATCACGCGTAACGTCGCTTACCGTTATTGGAAATATGCCAAAGCCTACCTAACCACTGCACTCTCTTCCTACTCCGATCCATCCTAGTAGCGCCATGAGCGAGTTGATTAAAAACGCCAAGAGAATCTTTTACGAGTCGCTCGACTGTCCGCCGGCCGAACAAGAGGGCTTCGTTGACAAGGCGTGCGGAGACAACGATGAATTGCGCCGGTTGACGAAGGGTTTACTTGAGGCCAACGCGTCGCCGGCGTCGTTCCTAGATAGGCCCGTTGTCGAGCATGCACCGCCAGACACCCATCGCGACGTTTCTGGTGGTACCGATGGCAAGCAATTCACCTCTGACAGTCTGGCTACGGAAGAAGGCAGCTCTTTAGAAGAGCAACGCCTTCGTTACCGCGTCCTGCGATTGCACGCGCAGGGCGGGCTGGGCGAGGTGTTTGTCGCGGAAGACCGCGAATTCGGACGTGAAGTTGCACTCAAGGAAATTCGAACCGAGTTCGCTCGCGACGGCAACCTGAAGAATCGCTTCCTGCTCGAAGCGGAGGTGACCGGGCGTTTAGAGCACCCTGGAATCGTACCAGTTTACGGCGTGGGCCATCACAACGACGGCCGCCCTTACTACGCGATGCGGTTCATTCGCGGTGAAACGTTTGAAGAGGCCATTGCGCATTTCCACGATGGAGAAGCATCCGGCCAAACTCCGGACGAGCGGAGCAGGGCAATGCGCCAATTGCTGGGGCGGTTCGTGGCAGTGTGCCAAGCAACTGCCTATGCTCATAGTCGAGGGGTCATCCACCGCGATCTAAAGCCCAACAACGTCATGCTCGGCCCTTACGGCGAAACTCTGATCGTCGACTGGGGACTAGCGCGAGTCCTAGCGACTGCCGAAGCCGAGGCAAGTATCGACACCGAAGAGGGACTTCTCTCCACTGGCAATGCCGTCTCCGCCACTCGGGCCGGCACGGCGATGGGCACGCCCGCCTACATGAGCCCTGAGCAAGCCTCGGGAGATAGCAAACAAGTGGGACCACTCAGCGACGTCTACAGCCTAGGCGCGATGTTGTACAAGCTGCTCACCGGCAAAACTCCACGGGACGAGAAACTTCCCGACCTGTTGGCCAAAGCGCAAAGGGGCGAATTTCCGCGCCCGCGCGACGTGAACAAGAACGTTCCCGCCGCGCTGGAGGCAGTCTGCCTGAAAGCAATGGCTGTGGACCCCAAAGACCGATACGGGGGCGCCTTGGAGCTGGCTGCGGACGTGGATAACTGGCTGGCGGACGAACCCTTGTCTGGTTGGCACGAGCCGATCAGGACGCGGGCTTCACGCTGGATCCGCAAACATCAGCGCTTCACAGCCGTTGCGATAACCTTGGCTTTTGTGGCTGTGATTGCCGCTTCCGTTGGAGGATTGTGGTATCAGACAGCGGAAGCCAAGCGCAGCGCGCAACAAGCGCAATTGATTCGGGATACATCCTCCGCGTTGGACCAAGTCGAAAAGCAACTCCTCGATCTCGAAAAGGGTCTCGTTGAGCCCCATGCATCTCGATCGCTTGTCTACGATCTGGATGAGTGGCGGCGGCAGCTTGAAGCTGTTCGCGCGTCTTGGCAGCGAGTCGAGTTAATCGCAGAAGCTGATACAGAAACAGTTCAAGCCACCATCGGCAAGCGGTTCGGGGCCGTGAAGCGAGAGTTGGAAGGGCACGAGCGGCATCTCAAACTGGCCCAGCGATTCGACCGCATCCGTTTGGATGCCGTCCGCGTTGGCAGCGACCGGGCTCTTCATATGGAGGCTGCCGGCGTTGGCTACCAACAGATGTTTCGTGAAGTGCTGGACGTGGAAGTCGGGAAGGACGAGCCCGATGAAATCGCGCGAAGAATTCGGGAATCTTCCTTTCGCCAGATCTTCGTTGCCGCGCTGGATCACTGGGCGGTAGGTACACGGTTGCGCGACAGCCAAGACAAGCTGTTGTTTCCCGCGATCTTGGAAATTGCCCGCAAGGCTGATCCTGACGCTTGGCGCGATCGTTTTCGGGATCTCAAGACCTGGAAGAAGAACCGAGATTGGGTGAATGCTTTGGCCGACGAGGTGGACGTCACGAAACAGCCGCCTCACACGCTCGATGCTTTGGCTTTCAGATTACGTCCCGAAAAGCGAAGATCGATACTGAAAATGGCTCTGTTGGAGTACCCCAACGACTTTTGGTTGAACTTCGCCATGACCAGACTAGGTGAAACACCGGCGGAGCGGACCGCCTATTTGCAAGCGGCTTTGGCGATTCGCCCCGATACCGTTGTTATATACAACAATCTGGGAGTAGTGCTCTCGCAGCAAGAGGACGTAGCGGGGGCCATTGCGGCCTATCGCAAGGCGATTGCGATTAATCCCAAGGAAGCAACGATCTCTTACTTCAATCTGGGGACAGTCTACCTGAACCAGGGTCGTTGGCAGGAAGCCGTCGACACGTTTCAGATTGGCATAAGCCAGGACCCAAACCAGGCCACTTACAGGAGCAATCTAGGGCTAGCGCTATTGCAGTTAGGCCGTTACGACGAATCCGTTCAAGAATTCGAGGCGTCTTTGGCAATTGATTCCAGTCATTTTTCAGCTCAGGCGGGCGTTGGGGAAGCCCTGTTGAGCGATTGCCGTTACGTAGAATCGATGAAAGCCTTTGAAAAGGCGATGCAACTGATGTCGAAGTCGCATCCTAAATACGCCCGAGTAGAACGGAGCCTGCAGCAGGCGCGGGGCTACGCTGCGCTGATGAAAGAGGAAGCAACTAGGATCACAATGCAAGAAGGCCGCGCCCAAGTTTCGGGTGAGTTAAAGGCGGACGGATTCTTGGAAGCTTCTTTCCCAAATCGAGGCTGTCTCCGCGCAGCCTATCTGGTTCACCTTGAAGCGAACAAGCACTACCAAATCGACGCGTCGGGAGATTACCCCACCTGTTTACGCGTGGAGGATGCACAACAGCACTGCCTCCGCTTCAATAACTTCTTGTCGCCGACCAATCCACGACGATCGCGGCTAGTGTTCACGCCGGAGGAAAACGGACATTACAAAGTGGTGGTCTCATCTCAACTGCCCGAACAGTCTGGGCCGTTCGAACTGATGATCACCGAAGTGCAAGAGGTCGGCTCGCCGCTGGTTCAGTCCGCGGAATCACCGCCGCGCGGAAATTTCACCCGACAAGCCGAATTTGAGGTCGACATGGACCTCGAATCTGGCCAGATGTACTCCTTGGAATTGTCAGCGGGACCAGGTTGGCGACTAAAGTCGATCCAGGCTCCGAAAAGACAACCCGTGGATCTTCCGAGCGGCCTTGGACCCAGAGTTTTGGGGCTGACCCGTGTGGACCTAACCCCCGCCACCTCAGGCAAGTACTTAGTTGTCGTCGGGGGCTCAGGACACGGTCCGTTCACATTGCGAGTCCGCAACTTTGGCCCGTCCGTAGATCCGACCCAATAGCTGGGACAGTCTTCCTGTTTCGGCTTCTCTAGGTGCATTCTTGGCCTGCTTTTAGTCGGATTTGCTCCTTTTTTCGCAAATTCGCAAGCGCGCCTCCAGCGGATCTCGCATTTCATCAAAAGTCCTCACAGTGCCGCTGCGCACTTAAATACCTACCAACTGCCCGCTGAGGTAACCATGACCAAACGCCGCGATTCGTGGTGGACCCGATTGCCTTCTTCCCTTAGAAGGAAAGACAGGATCGAACGCAGACAACGAGAAAAGTACTTGTATCGAACGTCGATCGAACGCCTCGAGAACCGGCAATTGCTGGCTGCTGATCTCGATTTGCTCGACGAGGGTCTTCGGGGCGACGCGGCTGCCGACCTGTTTCCCGTTGTTCAAGATCTGCTGTCCGGGACGGATGCGGACGTGGCCGATGGTGCGCTGGACGCGAACCTACCCTTGATCGGAAGTCAATTGGCGTCGCACTCCAGCGGGCAATTCGCCAATGCCATCGAAGAGGCCTGGGCGACTGGTGGCGACCAGAACTTTGACTTTGCATCCGCAACCGTGCAGGAAGTCCGCGTGGAGATTGCCAGCCGCTTTGCTTCGTTGGGGGCCAGCGAGTCCAACGTTCAAGCGAGCGGCAGCATCGTGTCGGACCTGGTGCAATTCACGATTCCCCTAACCCAAACACTGACCAATCAAACATTCGACTTATCACTGCTTGAAAGCCCAGCCGTGGAGGTCTTGCTTGGCCACGTCGACAGCGTGACCGCCGACGTCACTTGGTCGTTTGACTTAGTCGTCGGCGTCACGGGCTCGGAATTCTTCATCGATGTATCGAACAGCAGTAGCATCACCAATGGCTCTGACGAAATCAGCGTGAATATCGCGGGCCGCATCACGCCGGACTTGGTTGGTTATGGCAAGCTTGGCATCTTCGGCGCGCTTTACCACCAGGACAGCACATCGCCTTCGACGTTCGACCACACGTACGAGGTCGATCTCACGTCGACTGAAGACGACGCGAGCTTGGGCAGCACCGAGTGGGAGACGCTGCTCGGCCAAGAGACCACCATTACCGGATCGGCGGTGGCCAACCTGAACGCCGACTTTAGCGCCGTGCCCGACTTTGGCGGCTTAGTCAGCGGCGTCGATGCCGCCGTGGATATGGATTTCACGACCGATGTCGCTCTGCGGTGGGACAACATCAACGTCACGGATCCGACAAATTTTAGCATCGACGGGGAACTGTCCTACGACAACACGCAGGTCGACTTCGTGAAATTCCTAACCGAATTCATCACGCCGACGTCCGGCCTAGTCAGCGACATTGTCCAGCCGTTTTCGACGATCGTGGACATCTTCAAAGACCCCATCCCCGGCATCAATGAGATGTTCGTGAAACTGAATCTGGGCCAGGGACCCTCGCTGATTGATTTGATTAAACTCGGCGCGACGGTCTCCGGCAACCAGACGCTGCTGACTCGGCTGTTGGTTCTCGACAGTTTGTTCCTCGAGCCGCTCGACACGCTGTTAGACCTGCCAACGTTCGAACCCGGCGATTTCAAATCCTCGGTGCAAGCCGACTCGATGGCCAAGATCGGCAGCTCGAAGTTCGGTTTCGCCTCGTCTGGCGGGCTGAGCCGCGGCGATGCCACCGGCCGGCAATTTCAACGACTGGACAAGAACGCCGACAACGAAGTCGTGAAGCGGTCGCTAGACGGGTTCAAGAATCCCAAAGGCAAGAAGTTCAAGGCCGAGAAGCTGTTTCACGGCAGAGCAGGATTTGCCTTTCCATTCCTCGATGACCCCGGCCTGTTGTTTGACATGATGCTGGGCGACTCCACCGTCGAGTTTGCCAGCTTCTCGTCGACGCTGGGGCTCGATTTCAAGTTCGAAGTGCCGTTCTCATTCCCCTTCCCCGCAATCAAAAAGGCTCTGGACAAAGTCGGAGTGCAGGCGGAATTCGGATTGGAAGTCGTCTTTGGCATCGCCACGAATCTGAAGTATGGCTACGACGCGGGCGGAATCGCGACCCTGACCAATCAGCTCGACTTTACGAATACGAATTTCTTGGCTCTGTCGGTTGCGGACAACGTCCGCGTGTTGGCGAACGGACACTTTTTGGACGACCACAACGCGACCGGCACCACCGACGGCATTCCCACCGCGGGGCTTCCCGCCCTGTTTTCCAATGAGATTGAAGGAGTGGGAGTGCTCGGATCGGACTTCAAGCGTTCAGACCGCGACAATCCCGAACTGGCCTTCAAGCTCTCCGTCAAACCGTATGCCAAAGCAGCCTTGGACCTGGACATCCTTGCGTTTAGCGCGGCGATCTCCGGCGGGATCGTCGGCACTTTGATGTTTGACCTCAATGACCTTCCCAATGGTACGGTCGAGTTTCTTCTCTCGGACGGATCGTCCGTTCCCAGACCTGCTGAACCGTTTGCCTACGATGGGAAGGTGCGTGGACTAGAGCTGCAGGAGATTGCCAATTATTCGTCCAATCTGACTCCTTTCGAATTGGTCACCACGGCGGGAGGTTTCTTGAACGTGGGAGGGTCGCTGGTTGTTGAAGGCGGTGTCGCCATTGGGGTCGTCGCGTTTCGGTTCCTTAAGGCGAGTTGGTCGTTCAAGTTCTTCAAAGTTACGCTCGCAAGCGGGCAGTTTCCGAACAATGACGCCAACCTGATCGACAGCATTGTCGTCGAGCCGCCCGTGCTGGGCACAGTGCAAAATGACGGCACGTTGGACATCTATGCCGGCGAGACCGCCTCGCAGCGGCAGTTCACCACCGACGCGCGGGATTCGTCAAGCGACAACAGCACGTTCGAAGACTTCACGTTCGTTTCACTCGGCCCCACCGATCCGGATGACGCCTCTCTAGGCGAGACGATCGTCGTCAACTTCGTTGGTCGGAACAAGGCTAACGGAAATGTCCAAGGTCAAGGCCAACAGCGATTCGAAAACGTCAAGAACATCCGCGCCGATGGCGACACAAGCGCGGACAAATTCTTTTTCGATTCCACCGTGGGCGTGCCGATCGACATTTCCGGCGGTTCGGGCAACGACGAGATCATCCACAACGGGACTGCGGCCGCAGTGATCCGCGGCGACGAGGACGACGACACGCTGGTCGGCGGCAGTAGCGCGGACATGATTTTTGGCGGCGGCGGCAACGACATCATCGGAGGAGCTGACGGCGACGACACGATCGACGGGGACGACGGCAACGACATCATCGACGGAGAGGCCGGCAATGACACGATCAACGGGCATGAAGGAGACGACGTCATTGACGGGGGTGCTGGCGACGACACGATCAATGGCGGCTCTGACGACGACACGATCGCGTGGGATGTCGCGGCGGGCGATGACATAGTCAACGGCGGCGACGGAGTGGACGCACTGGTCGCCACCGGCGCGACGACGACGATCACCGAGAACACACTTTCAGGGCCGTCGTCACCGACAATCGTAGAATTGGCCGATGACATTGCCGTCACGAAGCGGAATGGATCGCTCGAAGTCGCTGCCAGCGGGGGCAGCACGCTCACCGCAAATCTGGTCGAGGACATAAGCCTACAACTGGGTGGCGGCGGCGACACCGTCTTCATCGACCGTTTCACCGGGAACGTCGGCTCGGAGGCGGGCATCGACCACTTCTTGAACATTGAGATGACTGGCGGCCACACCACGATCGACGGCGTGGAGTTCGTCCCCAGTAGCGGGCCGCAAACCGAACAAGACGACCTGATCGACATTCGCGGCGTCTCCGGCGGCGGGACGAGCGGCGTCGTCGAGATCGAAATCCACGGGAACGTGTCTCGCACACCGGGAAACCGGCTGATCACACGGCTGATCAACACGGACAAGTCGCTCGATTCGCTGGTCGTTCAAACCGGCGGCGACCAAGACACCATCATCGTCGAGGATGGCGACGTGGTTCCGACCGATCTAGTCGATCTGAAGATAAACTCCGGCAGCGGCGGTGACACGATCATCGTCGAAAATGGCGATGTTGAGATTGTCGCCGGCGGCGGCGCAAAAGACATCACGGTTGCTCCAGGCAATCACAACATCCAGTCCGCGGGCGTGACCAATCTGACGATCCTCGACGACGGGACGGGTACCGGCATCCCGGTGATTCGCTCGTCGGG
>JAJDEH010000068.1 GCA_029259935.1 Planctomycetota bacterium | reverse complement strand
CCAATTCGCATCCCAGTCGATCGGCGACCCCACCACCGCCACCGACGACGTGTATGTCGATGGGAATATTATCACAGCGGAAAACTACGATTCGGCCTATTACTTCGGAGCGACAATCGCCGACCGATTGCTTTCCTAATTGCTAACCCGGACTCTCATTAACCCGACGCGTAAGGTAACGCGTCGGGTTAGTTTGCGCGGCGCTTTTAGGCAATTCAGCAGGAACACACTTTCACGTCACGACCTCCGCTCCCACCGGGCCCGGAACCGCTGCTCGCCGTCGCGGAAGACAGCGTCGCGGAAGACACCGGCGACTTCCAAGGTTGTGTTCATGAGGCTTCGGCCCGAGCGGATTGGAGCAGTTTCATGGTGCTGGGCGCCTTCCGCAACTCCTGCAGCGAAATGTGCGTGTACAAACTGGTCGTTTGAATCTTCTCATGGCCCAGCATCTGCTGGATCACGCGGAGATTCGTGCCTGCCTCCAACAGATGTGTGGCAAAGCTATGCCGCAGCGTGTGCATGCTGACCCGCTTGCTGATACTCACTTTGCGGCACGCCTTCTTGAGCAGATTGCCCGCCGTGGCCATAGCCTAGTTTAGCGGGATGGAAAGGTTTAATCGCGGACACGGTTCCTTCAGTTTGGCGGTGACCCGCGAGACCGAACACTCTGGGCTAGAAACGCCCAGCGGATGGAAGTCACTAAATTTAATCTGTGTTGCAGTCAAACGCGACCGTTCTTAACGCCGAGCCAGTAGACGCCAAGAAATAGCAGCGTGGTAGTTACGACGGTCATTCCTACCAATACCGGATCGGTCGGCGCAATGAAAATGCCACTCGCATGGGCTTCGACGATAAATACGTTTGGGCGCCAGGCGCGTTTACTGTTTCGGCGGTTTCGCTTCGCGGACGATCGCGCCATGCTGGTCGCTGAGGACCAGCAAGGCAAAGCTCTCGACGAAGTCCAGCTCGTTGGTATTGAGCGATGTGTAGTCGAATCGGCCTCGCAGGTCGGTGTAGCCGTCCTTGTAGAACTGCACCTTGCCGTTCTTCATCCGGGCGTAGACTTTGACGTAGGTCTTGGGAATCGACTTTGCCGTCTTGTCGTGGGAAACCCGCAGCTGGCCGTAGTTCTCGACGAGTTGCAAGGAGAGTGAATTGGCATAATAAGCTTGCGACTTCGTCTGCCCGTCTCCGGTGATTTCGACCAGCACATTGCTGCTGTGCATTGCTTTGGGCAGCGCGATCGTCAGTGTCGACTTATCCGCGGGCAACTCGACGGTCTCGGTACGGTTCGGCCGGATCAGCGAGAAACGGCTGGAATCCTGTTGCACGAACGGATTCCGGCTGAACAACAGTTCGACGTCCATCAGATAGTAATTGACGACCACCTGCTTGAGGTTCTGGTATTCGAGCTTGATCTCCTTGGCTTCGACCTTTAGGTCAAAGTTCGCCTGAGTGGCGGCCAGATTGGTTTGAATTTGATTGCGGTCTTCTTCATCGATGACCGCCGCCGCGCCGCCGTTGATTTCCTCCAACTGGTTGGCGACCGCCGCGAAGGCATTTCTCCAGCGATCTACGGGATGGTCGGCGTACTGCTCGGTAAGCCGCTCAGCCACGGTGGGATCCTCTTGGAACAAATCCAAATACGCGGTGAAGTAATCGTACTGCATTCGCGTCGCCAGTTTGTCGGCGTCGACTTGTTCATAATAGCCAAACGCCTCGTCGACGCGATCTTGCAACAGCAAGTAATACGTTGCCGCCATCAGATCGTCGTCGTCGAGCTCGCGCTTGCAACTGAAGATCTTCAATAGCCGGTCGTATTGCTGAGCGAAACGGTTGTTGAGAATCTGCCGCCGTCTGCCGAGTTGATGCGTGCGGGCGTTGACCAGCGGCCGATAATCCATGTGCTGATACGTCTTGCGAACGACCGGGTTGATCGTCAGCAAGGGACTGTCGAGCCAACTGCCGCATCGATTGACGAATCCGTCGGCGTGTTGCAGGTACTCGCCAATCGCGGCGACATGGTCGTGCTTGATGCCGTACGACCACAACGTGTGGTTGTAGACATGACGCATGGCGAGCAGTTCGACGGTCGTGCGGAAGAACCGCTTGTCCGCCATGCGGAAGGCAATGCGGTCGAGGTTGGTGCGATTCAGATTGTGCTTCTTCAGATACCCCAGCACATCTTCGCTGGAGCCGTGTTGCGAAACGTAATCCCACGACTCGCGGTCGAGCTTGCTCGGTTCATCAACGACGTGAAAAGCGAATGGCTCGGCAAAGGCCAGCAATTTTTGGTTGCGGGCAACGTGAACGGGATAATGGTCGAAGTCACCCGCCTTGGGGAAGTAAAAATGGTACTCGACGGTCCGAGTGTGGTAAGGCTGCAGATCGATATGCACGCTGCGCGTGAATTGGCTGCCCGCTACCGGCATCGAACCGATCGGCAACTGCAACAGCACATCCAATTTTTGCGGTGTCGAGGTGGGATTCGTGACCACGACCTGGCAACCGTAAACCGTGTGGACCAGGAATTCTTCCGTGACGTATTTGTCCAGCCGCTGATTGTTTTCGTGCCGATAGCGGTCGGCGTTCTGGAAGAAATTCTGGCTGATGAGAATGGGCGTTTGCGTGACTTCATCCTTGGTGGGCCGAATTTCCTCGTGGAAGACGATCATCGGGCTGCCCGGCTTCAGCACCATCTTGTTTTCTTCAAACGTCGATTCGTGATCCTCGGCCTCGAAAGGCAAATCCAGAACCGACAGGGCCAGCATCATTTCGGTGAAGTTATGCGAAGCGTCGGCCAAGTTGGTCGAAAAGAACTGTCCGCCCGGCGTGTGCAGGGCATAGTCGCGCCAAAACGCATTGACGCTCACCAAGTTGGCGTTCTGCTGTTCGATCGCCAACTTGTAATAGTTGTTCTCGACCCATTCTTGCGTCTTATCCAGCTTGCGATAAAGCTGCCGAGCCGCTTCTCGATTTTTCTTCTCGTCCGCAAAGAACCGCGCGGCGGACTTCTTGTTGGCGCGGCCCAGTTGCTTGGCCGCTTCTTCCCTAGACGCATCCTTGTCCTTGACAAGGTCATCCAGGGCAGCACTTCTCTCTTCCATGTCCCTCAAGGCGGCGACGTTGGGTTCGCTGGCGGGGGCGGGGATTGCGTCTGGAGACGGCGGGCCATTTCGACTCTCTCCTCCACCACCTGCAGGCGCCGGGGCTGCTGTCCTGGGCGCCGCTGGGGCGGACCCGTTTATTGAAAATAAACTAGCCTTGGCTCGATCACGAATGGCCCCTTCCAAGCCCAGCTCGTCGTTGGCGTCGAGCGCGTGGCCCTTGATCGAAGTCCGGAACAGAAAATTGAACCGGTCGATATCGGGAGGAAGTAAGTCGAACAGGTCGGTAACATGCCGTTCGGTATGCGGCCTTTCATCCTCGATCCGCTGTCCCAACAAGATTCGCTCGACAATGTTCAGTCGCGCGTGATTCCAAGGTTGCAAGTGGCCATTCACTTCGGCCTGCAGAAACCACTGATCGAGAAACGTCTTGTCCTTCTTGTTCTCTAGATAGGGGACCACAACATCGCGGAAAAACTCGGGATCTTTCTTGTAAACAAAGAACGTCAACTCGTGGCAGGCGAACTTGGAATACTGCTCCTGCTTTTCCTCGGCTGACAGCTCGGGCCAATTCATGATGAAAGCAAATTCCCGCAACTTGGCGTCGCCGCTAAGCGTGGTGTACAGCGAATAGACTTTGGCCAGGGAATCGTAGGCCTCGAATTTCGAGGTGGTGATATCGGCCAATACGAATTCGCCGTCGGCTTTCACAATGCTGATTTGCTTCTGCTGCGTGAAGTGGCCGTCGGGGTCGAGTCCCTTGGCCAGCCGCAAATCGTAGGGAGCTTGTTTTGTCTCGTCCAAGGAAACCGAACGGTACGTCGTGCCACGCGGATCGACCGCCACGACATGCAGCCGCTGATGTCCGCCAAGCTCGTTACGGTCCAGCTCGATAATCCCGTTTTCATCCGGTACGAGATTCAGCAGCGCGACCGAGGCTTGGGAGAGGAAATCGAGATTGGCGAAAACGGACTGTTGAGTTTGCCCCGGCGCATGTTCACCATCTCTTTTGCTTTCGCCTCGCTGGTTTCCGCCCCGGCTTTCAAAGTCTTGGCCCGCTTCGGCCAGTTGCTCGCCGGTCTGCGTGCTGCGGATCGCCCACGGATTAAGTAGCAAGCTGGGGCGCTCAAGCATATTTCCCGGAAGCTTTTTCGCGTATTTGCGGTCGATGATATATCGGTACTCGTCGCCGATGTTGCGGCCGGCCAAATAAAGCGTTTCGGCCTGCGAGGCGGTGACCACGAAGGGCTCCGGGTCTCGCACTTGGCTCAAGTGGCCGAACATCGGATAGGCGGGTTCGAAGCGAGTAGCGAACACATGCACGCGGCAGAACTTGCTGCTATTGCCCAAATGCAAACGGACGATTTCGTCGCCGGTTTCGATCCGCTTGACGACCAGCGGTTTGTCCCCGCGAATCTCGAGTTGCCGACGATTGCCCAGTGCATAACCGCTCTGCCGTTTGCCCGCGGTCAATCGCAGCCGAATTCGCGGACCGGCCGGCTTCAGCAGTAAGTCATAGTCGCCCGCCGGCAAGCCTTCGACTGACAACATGCCATCTTCGATCGACACCGACTTGAAACGATCGGCAACGAACGTCCCGCCCCGCAATTCCAACAACGAAATTTCGGCTCGCGCGGGCTCTTGGCGGTCGCCCAGGTAAGGCAATTCAACGGGCTCGCCAACGCGGCCATGAATCGACGAATGATAGGTGTACTCATCCGTCAGAAGATTCCACTTCTGCGAGGTTCCTTCCGGCCCCGTCGCTTGGACCCACAAGATATCGGCCAGCTTGCCCAACGCGATGCGTCCTTGGTTGTCGGATTGCAATGTCAAGTCGACCGCTTTAACAAAGTCGCGGTGCTTGATTTTCAGATGCACGGGCCGGTCGGGTTTCGGTTCGCCGGTCTTTCCGAACACGTCGACCGAATAACTGCCGGCGATCTTGGCCAGGTGCAAGTCTTCGATTTTGTCCGAGCGGTCGATCTGGTTCAACGAGAACGCCGTACTCGCGGCGAGGTCGATCTTCTTGTTTTGACTGAGGTTTTGGATCTTCGCCTTCAGCGTAAAATGAATCTGCGCCAACCGCTGGGGAACCTGAAACTCGTGGACCGATTCGCGATCCTCGAACAGTTTGAATCCGGGCATCTCCTTGGTTGTGGCGATGCCGTCCAAGTCGGTGGACGTGATGACCAATTGCACTTCTTCGAGTACCGACAGCGAGACCGGCGTTCCGTTCACGAATAAGCCGGGCCGCACCACGACATTCGCCTGGCGGCGATTGAGCAGTGATTCACGGTCGACGTAGATTCCGGCCCGCAGCGAATAGTTTTCGCTTTGGTGGTTTAGATAATCGAGAGAACTGAAGTTGCCCGAGCTAAGAACGATCGGTTGGGTGCCGGGGCGGTTGCTGTACGGAACCGTGATCGCTCCCTTATCATCCGCCTCGTATTGGCGGCCGGCCAGCCAGACCGATGCGTCGTTTTGCTTCCGATTCCGCTCGTCGAGAACGGTAATTACATGGCCCGCGGAACTGGTGCGAGCAAGGTGCCGCAGCCGTCCCTTGCGGACCAGCGCCCGGCTGCTCTTGCCGTTGCCGATAAAATCGAGTACATAGACGCCACGGCCGCCGCAAGACGGAAACTCGAACTGGCGGTCAACGCGCCGTAGTGGTGCCTCACCGTAATTGAAGATCTTCTCTTCGTGCGGCACGAGCCCATCCAGGTTGATGTCCGTATCGATCTCGCGGCCTTGTTGCCGATAGAAATTCCGCGTATTGATTTCGTAGACCTTGACGATCAACGTCTTCACGTTTTTCACATGCAAGTCCAGCTTCACGGGCTCGTCGGCGGCGAAGACGGTGGTGTTGGTATGGGCAAAGTCGATGTCTACACGTTCTTTCAACGCCTGATACTTCTCCGGCGGCAACATCGAATACCATCGTTCCGAGTCGCCCAGTCCCAGCACGATCTTGGTTTCCGCATAGTTGTGCTTGAGATAATCGTCGTGCAAGTAAGCTTCGAATTGGCGATAGTTTTCTTCGACGAAGAAGTGATGCAGATAGCCGCGGACCAACGGTTCGTCGTTGCCCACCGGCGGCAGCAGCGTCACGGATTGGTAGTTTGCATTCAGGTTGCAGGCGTACCGGCGGTTCTCTTGATTTTCAAGATAGCGAGGATTCACGTACCCGGCTTGCCGGGGCAATTTGATGTAAGTCATGAAACGATCTTTGTCGTACACGCCTTGCCGACGGTCGAACACCAGCCGGTGAAACAGCACATGGGCCTTCAGCGAATTGTGCACCGGGGCGAGCCGCTGGACAAAGTTCCACAGCCGGTCGAGGTGCGCACTCTGGGCTTTGTCGTCATGTTGCCAGTCGACATCATTGTCGGGATGCAGTTTGGTCAAATAGGTGTTGACGAAGTTGTTTTGATTGAGCAACGCCGGATGCAATTCCAAACACTCATCCAATTGCGATTTCAGCAATTGCCGATGAATGTTGAACGAGCCGAACCCGCGACTGTTGCGGTACTTCAAATCGTCGACGACCAGCTTGGCCAGATTGGAGTAGTCGGGCCGCGTCATTCGCTGCAGCAAATGGCGGCGGCGGTCCGGATCGAGTTGGGCGGCAACCAGCCAATCCAGCGCGGTGTTCTCGAAACCTTGCAGATTGCGATGCTGAGCCAATGCCCGTTCGGTCAGCGCCTTGCGGCCAATTCGTTCCTGGTTCAGTTCACTGGGCAGGTTCGGTTTTTGCCCCAGCGTTTCGCGTTGATGGTTAAAGTGAAGATTCAGTTTTTCGCGCAAATAGGCCAGAGTCTTATCCGGGTCGTCCCCATAACGGAGCAGCGCTTGCCGATTCAAGATCTCGTAGACGCGAGCCGTATAGTTATGCCGCTTGATCCAGGCTTTCAGGATCTCGTCCACCTGGTCGAATTGCTCGACGTTCTGAAAATGCAGGCAATGATAGTAGTAGTAGTCCTCGGTGCCTGGAATCAACTGTTTGAGCGCCGCCGGTCGATCTTTGGCCAAGGCGAAATCTTCGACAAAACCAATTTCGCTCGCGGGAGCCACGGCGACCGCTGATGCGATGATAACGACGGCGATCGAAAAGACGCGTTTCATGGAAGATTCCTTAGTTCCTGGATTCCGGCGAAGGGGGGGACTCCGCGGCAAAATTAGAGATGGGACGAGCCACGACGAATGCTGGCTCTCCGCTGAGTTTATGCAATAAGGCTCAAAACACCAACAAATAGCCACGATAGGGGATGGGCCGCGCTCAAGTCTAGCTGCGCACAGTACTTCAAGCGATGAGACGCACCAGGCAAGAATTAGTTCCCCCCCGCTTCCGGTTGGGCCAATGATTCAACGTGGTGGGAGCTTGGCGATCAAATCGTTATTGCCGCCCAAATCGATGGCGGAAACTCCTTGACTCCAGCGGTTTTCGACGGTCGAAGATTTATTTAGTGACTTATATTTTCACAATGACCCATGGCAAAGAAGCATCGCCTCTCAGCTTGGATGCCTTGAATCAACCCCAATCCAACCCTTCCTGAAGTGCCATGAAAATCAACCAGCAAGATCCGGCCACAATCCTCATCGTGGATGGCGACGCCCTGACGCTGACGGCCATTGCCGCGGCACTTCACCTCTGTGGTCACGAAAGCCATCAAGCGCGTGACTGCGAAGCGGCCATGAAGGCGGCTCGCGGATTGACGCTCGACCTGATCATTTGCGACGTTCACGTCGACGGCGAAAACGGCATGCAGTTGATCCAAGAGATCAAGCAAGTCCCCGGCCAAGAAGACGTTCCCGTCATCTTCATGTCCAGCTCGCAAGCCGCCGACATCGTCCGCCGCGCCCACGAGGCTGGCGGCACCTACTACGTGCGCAAGCCGTTCGATCCTGAAGTGCTGCTTGAGCTAATAGACAAAGCCCTGTGGATGCCTCACCTAGTTAGCAGCCGCGTCCGAGAGAACAACGTCTCGAAGACACTCTAACGAACCATCGCCTGATGACCGCTACTGGTCATGGGCATTGTAGAACGCGGCCAGCAAATCCATCGTGGAAAGAATTCCCAGCAGTTTTTGCTTCTTGTCCACCACGGGCAGATGATGAACGCGCTGGCGCAACATCATAGCCGTGGCCGCCAGCAGTGGAGTTTCCAGATCCACGGATTCGACAGTGGCGGTCATTAAATCACTGACCGTTCTCTCGCCAAGAGTATGGGTCTCTAGTGCGACATCGCGCCACCGTGACGGATCGACAAGATCGGTGGTTGAAAGAACTCCAATACAGCGATTCTTTCCATCCGTCACGGGCAGCGTACTCACCCGATACTCGGCCATCGTGTTGAGCGCTTCCAGCACGCTATCTTCAGGGGCAACCGAAACGACCAGTTTCGTCATGTCGTCTTTCACGCGTCGCGTATCAATGTCAGTGGTCATGGCGGGATCTCGGGGTTTGCGAGTTTGTATAACTGCCGCTCGGGTTATTGGCCGGACGACCAACCGATATTGCAAACGATGTTCCGCATGGACATCATTTGCTTTCGTGGAAATTGCCCGCCTGTCTCAATTAAGAGCGCGCCCATATGCGCGCCCGCGCGTGACACAAAGGCGCGATCGGGAAAAAGAACGCGCCAATCCGACCGCCTCTGTACATGCTGGTCGTTTCTTAATCGAGGTCGAAGGAGGAGTTCGTTATCCGTTCGAAGATGAGTCCATTCTCGGTCGACTCGCCACCCGTCACGGTGGAATCTGTCCGCGCCAGTTTCAAAAGTAATTGGCCGAAAATTTCAAGGAAAGCCATCAATGGCTAGCGTTTGTCCTGGTATTTCGTCCCAACAAAGCAACTCGCAATCGACCCAAGTAGGCGCTATACTCATGCCGGTCGACCGCATCGGCCATTGATTGGTTGAAAACGAACCCAGTACTTCGAGGGATCTGAATTGAAACTTCCAACGCGGCTTTCTCTAATTTGCTTGGGATGGATGGCGTTTTCCATGGCGACCGCTTGGGGCGCTGAAAAACCGCGGCCTGACCCAGTGGACGGAAAAATCAAATGGGTCTACGACTACGAGGAGGGCAAGAGGCAGAGTCGCGAGACGGGCAAACCGATGTTTGTCGTGTTTCGCTGCGAAAAGTGAGCGGCTTGCTCGGAATTCGACGAGCAGGTTGTTCGTCAAGACGCCGATGTGTCCGAGATGGCCAAGCGCTTCGTGAACGTGCGCATCCAGTCGATGAACGGAGTGAACCTTAACAAGTTCCCCTTCGAGTACGACTTGACCTGGATGTCATTCTTTCAGAATGCGGAAGGCCGAACTTACACGCGATATGGCGGTCGGGAAGACCACGACGCGGAATCCCATTTGAACAAGGCATCGCTGCTGCGCGTGATGCGTCAGGTACTGATTCTTCACGAAGACGAGAAGATCCAGCCCGACAATCGCTACGAGCCGGTCGCCGAGTCGAGTACCACGCCGGAAGACATTCCGCCAATGAAGAAGCGAATGTCGCGGCGAAAAGAAAAGTGCATTCACTGCCACGACGTGAAGGCGGCCCGGCTGCAAAATAGTCGTGACCTGGGACGTCTGGAAAAGGAAATGGTCTTCACTTATCCGTCGCCCAGCCGTCTAGGCGTCCAACTAGATCCCGAAATTCAATTCAAGGTGCGGAGCGTCGCGGAGGACTCGCCCGCCAGCGCCGCCGGAATTCGCGCGGGCGATTTGGTCCGAACGATCGACGGGCATCGCGTATTGACGTTCGCCGATGCGACGCGAGTTCTGGAGCTTGCCCCAGAGACCGGAGAATTGGATTTCGGTCTGGAACGTGGCAGTGAGAACGTCGCTGCCAGCGTGAGGCTGCCCAAGGGTTGGCGCAAGAACGTCGATGTATCTTGGCGCTCGACCACCGGCTCCGTGGGACCGCTCAGCGGCATCTGGGGCCAGCGAGCCAACGAACGCCAACGCAAGCAACTAGGGATCGACGCCGACACGCTGGCCATGCGGGTGACATACATCTGGGCCCCGTGGGCGCGGAAAGCAGGAATCAAACATGGCGACGTGATCGTGGCGGTCGACGATTACCACCAAGACATGACGATTCGACAATTCCAGGCCTACTTGCACTTGAACCGAGAGTGGGGCGATAAGATTGCCGTCACCGTTCGTCGCGGCGGTAAAGATGTTAAAATGACATTTCAGTTTCCAGATAAGCCGCCAAATTGAGCGCCAAGGTTCACTCCCGTCCGTCTTGCGGTGATCATGAACCGACTGGAACGGCTAGCCCTCGAGAAATCCCGTGCGACACATATACCTTGACTACAACGCCACGACACCGATCGCTCCGAGTGTTCAGGAAGCGATGCACCCCTTCCTCGTCGAGCATCATGGAAATCCGTCCAGCGGTCATGCCCTCGGCCGCGCGTGTCAAGAAGCGGTGGAAGATGCGCGATCCAAGCTGGCTCACCTGCTGGGAGCCGATTCGGAAGAAATCGTGTTTACGTCGGGCGGAACCGAAAGCAACAACCTGGCCCTCAAGGGGATTTTCATGGGGCCGGGCACGATTGGTCATGGGCATTTGGTCATCTCTGGATTCGAACATCCAGCGATCGTGCAACCGGCCAATTATCTTGAGCGGCTGGGCTACGATGTGACCATCGTTGAGTGTGATCGGAGCGGCTTGGTCGATCCGGACCGAGTGGAAGTGGCGCTGCGGCCGGATACCCGTCTGGTCAGCATCATGCACGCCAATAACGAAATCGGCACGGTCCAGCCGATACGCCGCATCTCGGACATTTGTCGCGCCCACGATGTCTTGATGCATACCGATGCCGCGCAAAGCGTGGGAAAAATTCGGACGGCCGTCGACGAACTGGGCGTCGACCTGCTGACCGTGGCGGGGCACAAGATTTATGCCCCCAAGGGAGTTGGCGCATTGTATGTGCGGCGCGGCATCACGCTCGAACCGGTCAATCACGGCGCGGGTCATGAATCGGGATTGCGCGCGGGAACGGAAAATGTACCGTACATTGTCGCACTGGGACGAGCCGCGCTGCTGGCCTACAAGGGAATGGACGAAGCGGGTGATCGCTTGGCTGTTTTGCGGGACCGCCTGCTCGATCAGTTGAGAGACGCGATTGGCGATCGGTTGGTGCTGCATGGCGCGGGTTCCGAAAGGCTGCCTAATACAATGAGCGTCAATTTTCCGGATGTCAGCGGAGACAGTCTGCTAAGCCGCATCCCCGAACTGTGCGCTTCGACCGGTGCTGCCTGCCATAGCGGCACGACCAGCATTTCATCGACCTTGGCAGCCATCGGATTGACGCCTTTGGAGGCCAGCGGCACCATTCGACTAAGCGTCGGTTGGTATACTTCCGAAGAAGAGATCGACCGCGCCGCCAGCCTGCTGATCGCCGCGTGGGAGGATCTGCGTCCCTAGACGTTCTACGTTGACGGTCCGCGCGTCCGTCCTATCGGCCATGAGCAAACCACATCGACAATCCACGGGCGTTCCCGGTCTAGATGAACGGCTAGGCGGCGGCCTGCTGCCAGGCACTTTGACGGTCGTCGTCGGAGCCACGGGAATTGGCAAGACGCAATTCGGCGTCCAATATCTGCACGGCGGAAACGACCAAGAGCAACGGCGCGGCGTCATTTTCGACATGAGTGCTCGGGGAGATTCGCAAAGCCACGCGGACTATGCCCAGCGAATTTTCGATTGGCGGCTTTCGCCCACCGACGCAGGCAAGAAACCCGATCTGGAGAACTTTTTTGCCGCGCGGCCGCCGGGCGATTACATGCACATCTTCGATTATCGCGGGCAACGGGTCACGCGACGCGATCTAGAATTCGAGCAATGGCAAGAGTGGCAGGGCGAGCTGAACGCCAAGCTGCGATCGGCAATTGCCTTCTTGTACGGCAATTTTCTGCACGGTTGCCGGCGGGTTGTCGTCGACGGCATTGAACCGACCGAGCGCCAGGGCGAGTCGATTCAGTTCAACTTGTTCGAGTACGTCTACCATCAGATTCTGCGCAAAGAGCCCGAATGGGTGGCGCGAGACCTGTTTCGGGAGAAGTATCGTCAAAACGCCGAAACCATTGCCACGCGGATCTATGATCCCAGCGACATCGGCTGTCTGCTGCTGGTGACTTCGCAAGAGACCATGTTGGACGACATGATTTCCAGCGGCATCCACGAAGGTGACGCGCTATCCAACGCCAATACTCTGATCTATATGGGAAAGACGCGCGACGGAAATCGGATCGGTCGCGGCCTGTACATCGCCAAGCATCGCGGCAGCGGCTGTAGCGAAGAAATCACCCCCGTCGACATCAACGAGCACGGCGTCCATGTGCGGTGTAAATAGGCAATCGCCTGGGAGATGACCAATCCGAAAAAAGCGTTGGCGTGGCGTTAGTCGATCTTCAAGTCTGCCGGAATATGGGCGGGCGAGGGATATTGAAGACCTAGATCTCGCAGCGTTTGGGCGATGACGCGGGCGATGGCGACATTGCGATACCACTTTTGATCCGCCGGAATGACGTGCCACGGCGCCCACGGAGTCGTGCAGTGGTTGAGCATGTCCTCGTAAGCGTGCTGATACTCGTCCCATTGCTTGCGTTTTCGCAAGTCATCGGTCGAAAATTTCCAGTGCTTGTTGGGGTCGTCCAATCGTGCTTGAAATCGCTTCTTTTGTTCGTCTTTCGAGATATGCAAATAGAACTTCAAGACGATCGTCCCGCAGTCGAACAGCATTTTTTCGAACTGATTGATCTGTTCATAGCGAGGCTGCCAAACGTCTTGGGGTACCAAATCGTCAACACGTGCCACCAGCACATCCTCGTAGTGCGATCGATTAAATACGCCGATCATGCCTTTCGCCGGGACGGCCCGATGAATACGCCACAGAAAATCGTGAGCCAGTTCGTTGGCGGTCGGCTTTTTGAATGACGTAACACGCACGCCCTGCGGATTCACGCCGGCAAGAACCTTGCGAATCGTCCCGTCCTTGCCACCCGCATCCATGGCTTGAAAGACGACCAGCAACTGTCGGCTGCCGTTGGCGTAAAACCGGCGCTGGAGTTCAATCAATTCGTGACGCAGGGCCTTGAAGTCCTGTTCGGCCGTCGCGCGGTCGGTGCGAAATTCTTTCCCTTGGGTGGTGATTTCCGCGAGCCGAATGGCCTCTTCCGGCTTGAGCTGATGAGTCAACGTGGTCACCGAGGATCCTTCATTCTTCCAATTCTCGCGGGCGCCAAAACTCAACGAGTTCGCAATCCGCCGATGCGTCGAGTTCCCGCCAGGTGGCAATGTTACAGGACACGTGGGCCAGCGAAGCCGTGGCCATCGTCTCATAGCTGCCGGTCAGCGTCTCCAGCAAATCTTCTAGTCCGGGATTGTGTCCGACGACCAACACCCGGTTGCAGGCGTCGTCCAGTTCCGCCAGGGCAGTTAGATAGTCGTCGGGGGCGGCTAGATAAAAACCTGGACGAAGTTCGATTTCCTTGTCGTAGCCGCAATTCGCCGCGACTTTTTCCGCCGTCTTACGCGCTCTTTTTGCCGTCGACGAAAGAATTAACTCGGGGACCAATTCTTGATTGCCGATCAATGCGCCGATTTTCGGTGCATCAAGCTTTCCCCGGCCGTTCAAGGGACGATCGTGATCCGACAGGCCAGGTTCCGCCCAACTTGACTTGGCGTGCCGCAGAATGAGAAGAGTCTTCATGTTTGGAGTAAAATTCCTACTGCGTCACGATACCTTGGAGGGAGCTCGGTGCGGTTGAAAAATGGTTCTCTTCGAATGCTCGCCCTGTTGAACCGCATTGACGGTCTTTTGAAAGAGTTCGCTTTGACTGCGGAAGATCTTGCGACGCCCGCGAGGTTCGACTTTTTCATAACTGCCGTCCGGCGTTAGTTGCCGAGCCTTGACGGTGTCCTGAAAATAGACATCCAGAATTTGAATCAATCGCTGCCGGCAATCACTATCCTCAATCGGAACCAGCAATTCGACACGCCGGTCCAAGTTTCTGGGCATCCAATCCGCGCTGGAGATAAACACTCGCTCATCACCACCGTGAAAGAAGTAAAACATCCGCGCGTGTTCGAGATATCGATCCACGATACTGACAACCGAGATATTCTCACTCAGCCCTTCCACGCCCGGCCTGAGACAACAAATACCCCGTACATTGAGCTTGATTTGCACGCCCGCGTCCGAAGCTTGATACAGCGCGTCGATAATGTCAGGATCAACCAGCGAGTTGATCTTGGCGGCGATATGGGCCTTTCGGCCTTGCCGCTTCTGTTGTGTCTCACTTTCGATCATTTCCAGCAGTTTGTCTCGCAGGCCAATCGGAGCCGCCTCTATTTTGCGATACTGCAACGGCTGTGAGTAGCCCGTAATGGCATTAAAAAAGCTAACCGCGTCCGCTCCCAGTTCATGATTGCAAGTCATGATACTAACATCACTATAGATCTTGGCGGTAGTCTCATTATAGTTGCCCGTGCCAAAGTGGGTGTATCGTTGGATTCCATCCGGTTCGCGGCGAATCACGATGCATAGTTTGGCGTGGGTCTTCAAGCCCTTTACACCATATATTACTTGCGCGCCCGCGTGTTCCAACACCTTGGCCCACTCGATGTTACGTTGTTCGTCGAAGCGGGCCTTGAGTTCCACGATGACCGTGACATGCTTACCCGACTCGGCGGCCCGGATCAGTGCCGCAATGATGGGGCTGTTGCGGCTGGTGCGATAGAGCGTTTGCTTGATCGCTAGCACATCCGGATCGCCGGCCGCTTCGTCGATTAACTTGACGACCGGATCGAAGCTCTCATAAGGATGATAGAGCAACACATCGCGATTGCGAATTACGTCAAATATACTGGCGGCCATGTCTACTTGCGGCGAGGGCTGCGGCGGCCAGGGTTCATAAAACAACTCGTCGAACCCTTGTACGTCCGTGAGCTGCATGAATGCCGCCAGGTCCAGGGGCCCGGGTGCCCGGAAGATATCCTCGCGACCGACGTTGAACAGGTCCATGAGGAACGCGCCCGTGGTGTCGCTGGCGAACGCGGCCAGTTCCAAACGAACACAGGGGCTCTGCTTTCGCCAGTCCAACACCTCGGCCATGCCGCTTAACAAATCCGAGGCCAGATCCTCGCGGACGCCCATGTCGGCATTGCGAGTAATGCGGAACGGCACGCACTCCAGCACCGTCAGACCCAGAAAGAACCGTTGCACGAAGTGCTGCACGACGTCTTCCATCAGCGCGTACGCATAACCCCCATCCGACGGCAGCGTAAGAAACCGCGACAAGACGCGACCGAACGGAATCACGGCAAAGCGGTCCGCTTCCGCCTCGGCAACTTGGTCTTTCGCCGTTTTTCCTTTAACTGTTTTGCCTTTCGCGGTCTTGCTTTCCGCCGGAGGAGCCAGCCGCACGCAAACGTTCATTGTTTGGTTCGCCAACAGTGGCAGATCGTCGCTGGACGAAATCGCGATTGGCGTCAACACGGAGAAGATTTCACTATCGAACAATTGGCTTAAGTGGTCTGCCTGCTTTTCGGAGATTTTCTCCGCCGAGACCCGCTGCATTCCGTGAACGGCCAGCGCGGGCTCGATATCCGCCAGCAAGCAGTCGTACTGTTGACGAACCATCTCCTGGGTTCGTTGAGCGATGGCCTTGAGCTGGCCGCGCGGCGTCAACCCGGAAGGATCTTGCTTTCTGCTACCACTAGCCGCCAACATTTGCAGACCGCCAACTCGCACCATGAAAAACTCGTCCAAGTTGGACGCCGTGATGGCCAGGAACTTCAATCTTTCCAATAGCGGAAGAGAGACGTCCTTGGCTTCGTCTAGTACGTGTTGATTGAATTCCAACCAGCTCAGTTCGCGATTGAAATACTTCGACTTCTTCTTGCTCATGGTGACTTAATCTTATCGGGCGTTGCGAAGCATGACGTTCAGGCCGAAGACTTCCTCAAACAGAGAACCGCTCTGGCGCAGTGCCAACTGTTCGAGCGACAGGTCTTCCACCTGCGATACCGAAACAACCAGTTGTCCGCTACGCCTTTTGCACTGCAATTGGTTGATCCGCTGGCTTCGTGATTCATCTAGCGAGGCGGCCAGCCGCAGGATCGCCGCCATTTTGGACACGGCGACCCGATGGTCTCGATCAAGCGTGACGTAGCCTTCATGCCGTGACTGGGGCGACGCGCGGCGATGATAGCGGGCGACCAGCGAGATCAGGAGCAGATCGTTTTTTGCCAATCCGAACAACTCACTATTACGTATCAAGTACTGAGAATGTTTGTGATAGGCCGTATTGCTGATGAACAGGCCGATTTCATGGAGCAGTGCCGCGACGTAGAGAATCAACTCGTAGCGGGGTTCGAGCTTGTGGTCGTCCGCAAGCTGGCGAAACAACTCGTGGCTCAGTTCGGCGACGTGGCGGGCGTGTTTTTCGTCAAAACTGAACTTCTGGCCCAAAGCCACCGCCGAGCGAATAATTTGTTTTCGAAAATCGTCGGTCCACGCCTCGCGCAATGCCATTTCGTTCAACAGCCCATCACGCAGATTGGTGTTACTTACTAGGATGTTTTGCAATTCGAAGGTCAGCGCGAGTTCCAGGTAAGTCAGCAAGGCCGGGCCGACGGTTTCGGCGTTCGGAAAACTAAGGTGGTACTTTCGCACCAGTTCGTCAACCGATTGTTTCAGTATTGATTCCGCGAAGATCTCCAAAGCACCGATTGGAATCTTCGCCAGGCCAACGCGGTCCCAATCGGGGTCGATGTTGGCCACGGCAAAGCGGACGTCGCCCCCCATTGCAATCAAGTGCACGTTTCCATTGGCAGGCACATGCTCCCGAATTTCGCCCACCATTCGGCCAATTTGTCGGCTCATCATCTCGCGAACCTTGCCGGTCGGGCCGTGGATGTCCTCTAACGATTTTCGCAGCCGCAGCGAACCCAAGCGAAACGTGTGGGAATAGGCGACGTTGCCATTGCGAATCAGCAGCAACTCGGTACTGCCGCCCCCTACCTCCATCACCAAGGTCCGGGCCGAAGCCAACTCAGGTTCGGCCATCAGAAAGGGCTGGATGCCATGGTAGGCGACGCGGCTCACTTCGGCTTCGTCGATCGGTTCGACCTGGATGCCGGTGGCGATGTAGATCCTGTCCAGAAAGGCGAGCCGATTGTCGGCCTCGCGAACGGCGCTGGTCGCCACCACGCGAATCTGATCCGGCTGCGAAATGGAATACTCCTCGAGCTTTTGGCAGTAGGATCGTAGGACTCGCACGCAATCCTCGATCGTCACCTTGTCGATGTACCCTTTCGTGAACGCGTCTTTCCCCAACGTGACGGCCTGCGAGAGTGTCTCCAGAGTGCGCACACCTCCGTTGTCGTCGATTTCGGCGATGGCCATGCGAATGGAAGTCGTGCCTATGTCAATAACGGCGACGGGGCGTATCATTGGGTCCGTGCGTCTCGGCAGGGGGCTTGAACTGTGAGGATCTGAACTGACCACGGTCGTGGATCGATATTAAACTGAAGTTAAGCCCCGTCCGTGGCCGTTAGTACATCGCGTGCCCATGCCGCGGCTCCCATGACGCTGGCATCATCCGCCAGCGCCGCGGGCACGACGGAAAACGAACCGACGAAAGAACGCAGCACGCGTTCGTTGGCCGCCTTCTCGACGTTCTCGACGAACAACTTCGGCATGGCCTCGACCAAACCGCCCCCGAGTACCACCGTGTCTGGTGCCAATAGGTGGACCACGGAAGCCACCCCCACGCCAATTTGCCGAGCCGCCTCACGGACGATTTCCTCCACCGTGGTATCCCCCGCCTTGATGGAATCCGCGATCACACCGCTACGAATGGCCGCAACGTCCGCGCCGACGGTCTCCAGCAGATAGGGTGCTTGTCCTCGAAAAGCGGCTTGAGCGGCCGCGGCGGCAATCGCCAGCCGGCTGGCAACCGCTTCCAAGCATCCTTGTTGGCCGCATCCACACATCGGGCCACCGGGCAACACTTGAATGTGCCCGACTTCCATGCATGAGCCATTGCGACCCTGAATAATTTTTCCGTCATAGACGCATCCGCCCCCGATTCCGGTCCCGGGAAAAATTCCCAACACACATCGAGCGTCCTGGGCCGCGCCAAATTGGTACTCGCCGAAAACTCCCGCATCGACATCATTGACGACAACCACGGGGCAAGCAAATTGTTCCTCCAAATACGACTTCACCGGGACTTTCTTCAAACCCAGGTTGGGCGCTTCATGAATGATTCCGCGCTTCAGATCGAGCGGACCCGCACACCCCACGCCAATTCCAGCAATGGCGTCCGCCTCGATCTCCGCTTCTTCCATCGCTTTGCGAATCGCTTGGGCAAGCCGGCGCAGCACCGTCTCGCCCCCTTCGTGGCCTTTCGTCTTCTTTCGATGACGCGTTTTCGCGTGAAATTCAGAATCGAACACCGTGGCCAACATTTTGGTTCCACCCACGTCGACTCCGACCCAATATTTGCCGCTGGCTGACATATGAATCTACTAGTTAAGTTCGTTATTTTGGCGACCGAAGACCGTTGTCGCTGTGTCCTTAAACCGCTACGTCGCGCGTTACTCGAAGCGCCGCAGCCTGTCCGGCCATTGTACTACCGCTTGCATCTCTTGTGCCAGACGCGGCAATTTCGCGAATTCGACCCCACTGTTTGGCCATGAAGTGAGCCGCCATGTGGTTGCCGACCGGCCAGTTCGGCGAGAGAATGGTTGCAGTTTTCCGAAACAACAAGGCTACTCACCCTGGATATCAAATAGATGCAATACAAAAAGCTCGGTCGCACTGGCGTGGACGTTTCACGGGTCTGTCTGGGAACCATGATGTTTGGCGGCCAGACCAGCGAGCAGGACTCGGTCGCCATTATCCACAAGGCAATGGACTTGGGGATCAATTTCTTGGATACCGCCAATATGTACAACCGAGGGGAGTCCGAGGTCGTCGTGGGAAAAGCCCTCGAAGGCCGTCGCGATCAAGTTGTTTTGGCCACCAAGGCCCGCCAAGCGATGGGCGAAGGCCCCAACCAGCAAGGTGCCAGCCGGCTTCATATGATGCACGAACTGCACGCTAGTTTGAAACGCCTGAATACGGATTTTGTCGATCTGTTCTACTTGCATACTCCCGACTACGACGTGCCGATCGAAGAAACGTTGCGGGCCTTGGATGATATGGTGCGGACGGGAAAAGTTCGCTACATCGCCTGTTCCAACTTCCGCGCGTGGCGTCTCTGCGAGGCGCTATGGACCAGCGACGTGCGCAACCTGAACCGCTTTGCCTGCGTTCAGCCGTTGTACAACATCGTCAACCGCGATATCGAAGTCGAATTGCTGCCGCTCTGCCGGCAGCACGAAATTGGCGTCGTCAGTTACAGCCCGCTGGCGCGCGGAATCTTGACCGGAAAGTATAAGCCGGGAGGAGCCGTTCCCGAGGGATCGCGCGCGTCGCGCAACGATCCCCGCATGGGCCAGGCAGAATGGCGCGACGCGAGTTTGGCGATCTCACAACAAATCGCCGCTCACTGTCAGAAAAAGGGCGTAGGCTGCAGCCAGTTTGCCCTGGCCTGGTGCTTGGCGAATCCGATCCTCACCTCGGTCATCGTGGGCCCTCGAACCATGGAGCAATTCGACGACAACATCAACTGCCTCGAAATTGAGGTGACGGACGATGACGAAGCTGCCATCGACGAACTGGTGCCGCCAGGTGAACATAGCGGCCTCGGATTTCAAGATAGCGCCTATCCGGTGACCGGGCGGGGCAAGTGATGGACGGCCGGCCGGATGGGATCGCGTGTTGACTGCCTGAGTTCACCCCAGCGCCAGGCGGAATGCGATCTTCAACGCTAGCGTGACGCCAACCTTGGCGAGACGCGCGATTCTACCGGCTGTAACGATTATCCGTCGGGGCACGGCGCGTGAGCGAGGAAGGCGGTAACGGTTGCGCGCTGTGTAACATCTTTGGCAGCGTTACGGTTTATTCGTGAAATGCGAAAAAACGCGAGCGTGCGTACCGCGACGGTCGTAGCGGTTCCAAGGCAATTCCTTGAGGCTCGCAAAGTATTAGTCGAAGAGGTTAAACGGAGACTGACGTCCTTCGGGGTTAATGTGGGGTCAAGCAGCTCCCAAGCGAACAAGAGAAGAGTCAACGACACATATGACCGTCCTCGCCAAAACGGACGAGGGTTGGATCACTTCAATGGAGTGAAACACATGCGATTCTTTAAACGTATGCGCAGTGCAGCCTGCATGACCACTGTACTTGCCATTAACATTTGTTCTTTCGCCGAGGCCGAGGAATCAATCGGCGTGCCGGTTGCCGAGGCAATCAGCGATTCGTTCGATAGCACCGCGCCGGAGGCCTTGAGCGTGGCACCCGCCAACACGCCCGAAATCCTGAACGCCGCGCCGGCGAAAGAGCAAGCCACCGCGCCGGTCCAGCAGGGTGCCGTGCAATTGGCCTCGGAGATGATTCGCGAACGCTATCCTAACCGAGCCATTAAAATCTCCCGTCAGGTCATCCAGGACGAAGCGGGAAACTATGTGAATCACGGTCCCTGGCAGCACATGGACCCGCACGGCAACCTGGTCGCGGAAGGGGATTACCGATTTGGCAAGCGAGACGGCCTCTGGTCTCGCCAGCACATGCGCGAGGATTCTCCGCTTTTATCGGCGATACCCTTCAATTCATTTGAGGCTCCGATGACTTCGGAAGCTACGTTTCAGCATGGGTTGTTGCACGGCGCATGGAAGATTTTGGATGCTCAAGACCGCGTCATCGTGGATTGGCAGTTTGACAATGGTGAACGGCACGGCGTCCAAACATGGTATTACCCCAATGGATCCAAGATGCGCACGGTCGGATACACTCAGGGCGTCGTCGATGGCGTCGTTTCCCTATTTGATTCCGAAGGCGACGTAATCGATGAAGAAGTATTTCATCTAGGCCGCAAAGAGAGCATCTCCATCACCCACTTTAAGGGCACCGATCAGAAACAGGCGAGCGGAACGTACCTGTTGCCCCTGTTGGTGAAGGCCGCCGACGACGATTGGTGGAATGCCGTCCCCGCCAAGTTTGAAGCAAAAGGCGACAAGCAAAAGCACGGCGTTTGGACCTATTGGCATCCCAACGGTCAGGTTTCGCAAGAGGGTAAGTTCGTTCAGGACGTGCCGGTCGGCCGCTTCACTTGGTGGTATTCCAACGGCCAAAAGGGCATGGAAGGTGAATACATTGGCGGCCATCAGTCGGGCCGCTGGGTTTGGTGGCATGAAAACGGCCAGAAGAAAATCGAAGGCGATTACTTCGCCGGAATGCCCGACGGTCCCTGGTCCTGGTGGGAAGAAAACGGAACGCTGGCCCGACGGGCCGACTTCAGCGACCAAGGGTCCGAAGTTGCCGTGCAGCCACCCAAGGAAAAGCCGCGTGCGGCCCAACGCGGCGTGCCCCGCCGACGATCGAAAAAGCGATAGCGGAAGTCCATTCACCGCCCGCCAAAAAAGAAACCGCCGCGTCATGCTGATGACGCGGCGGTTTTTGTTATCTCAGGCCCATCGAGCTTTCGCTCGAACCAAACGGCCTAGCTTCGTGGCAACTGCGAGCTATCGAGTCCCGTTTGGTCAAGCTCTTCCTCTTCTTGGATGATGATTCGAGGTGTGACCATCATCATCAAGCTGTTGGTTTGGCGGCCAATACCAACGTTCTTGAAGAGCCGATTGACATAGGGAATTTTGCTCATCAAAGGCACGCCACGCTCGGTGCGCCCTTCGGACAGTCGTTTGATTCCACCCAGCAACACGGTTCCACCATCCGGTACGCTGACCGTCGTGCTGACCGAGGTGAAGTTAAACGTCGGCAACTGAACCGTGGTTCCTTCGGTAACTTCCGATGTAGAATTCGTGTTGATCGGGTTACCGTCGGCGTCTCGGATAACAGCGTTCGACGTAGTTGTCTTCTTGCCATCGAACGTGAACTCTTGCACGTTTCCGATGCTGCTGAAGAACGGCACAAGAGTCAGCCGCACGAACCGGCGATCCGAGGTCACTACCGATTGCACACTGAGGGACGTCCCCTCGCTAAGCACCACGATGACCGGCTGATGGGCGGCGGCAAAGTCGCCGACGACCGGGATCACGCTGGTAACAAACGGTCGTTGCGACGTATCGGAAATCAGTGCCGATTGGCCGTTAAACAGCGTGACCTTCGGAGCTTGCAGCACATTGGACCGAGTGTCGCCCTGGGCCGCTTGCAGCAAGAAGAACACTTCGATGTCGCTCAGAATGGCGAAGCCAAAGTTGGCCGCCGTGGCGGGGTCGAATCCGCCAAACTGGGGCACCGCCGCCGTAAAGCTGTCTTGGGCAAACTGCAAATCCAGGTCGCCCGTGACCGTACCCGCATTGATCGGGTCAATACCGAAAATTTGGGTGGGGCCCAAGTCGTCGGGAGGAGTCGGGCCGATGAATCCGCCCATGCCATCCCCAACCAACCCGCTATTGTCGCTGATTTCAAAGTCGAAATCGACGCCCACACGTTCAAAGAAGTTGTCGTTCAGCGTAATGAACCGCACTTCAATCGTCACCTGCAAGTCCTGCAGCCGACGCAACTGTTCCAGCAAGTCGGCGATTTGTTCGTGAACCTCTTGCGTTTGGCTCACCACGAGACTCAGGTTGGTTTCAAAGCTGGAGATCGAGCCCGGCCCGCCCACTTCGTCCCACGTGTCGGGAGCAACGGTGGTCGTAATCAGCTCGATCAAAGAATCAAAGTCGGCTGCTGCGGCACCGCCGAGACCTCCCGGTCCCTGGCCGATCGACCCACTACGAGCGGACCCCATCAGACCGCTCGTGCCCATGTTCGCCAGAACTTTCGGATTGTTCGTCACTGGATTGGTGTAATCCGTGTTAGCCGCGACGTTCAGCGGAACCGAGCCCGAGCCTTGAATCCCGCCGCCATAACCTAAGGCGTTGTGAGCGGCAGCGATCGCTCCGGGTAGCCCAATGTTGTAGCTCGGCACGAAGTTCGGAATCGGAATCACCAAGTCGGCGACATAATAAGTACGGTGGTAGACATTCTGATCCCGCAGCGATTCGCTGGTCACCTTGACCACTTCATGCTGCACGACATAGCTCAGACGAAGATTCTCCAGAATCAGCTTCAATGCACTCTTCAGGGATACCGGCTGGTTCAGTGTCAACGTCACCGGAGTGTCGCTCGCCACTCCCTCGGCCCTCAAGCCATCCTCGTGCAAGTGGATATTGATGCCCGCGGTTGCTCCAAGCATATCGAGCACTTCGCGAAGCGGCCGATTGACGAATTTGACGTCGACCTGTTCGTTGTTCAGTGCCGCATAGATTTGTAAATCCGTGGCCGAAAAGTGCGTATCACGTTCGCTCATGCGGCGCCGCGACTCGGACAATCTTCTCCAATCCGTGGGATCGCCGAACTGAAACGGGCGGTTGTCATCGAAGCCATGCGACGATTCGTCGACAGCTCTCAACTGGTCGATAAATCCTTGTTCCTTGCGATCATTGATTCGCATATGGTCGTGCTGCCGCATGGCGAATTTGACCTTCCAGACCAGTAGTTCCGTGACTGGACTGTCCGGCTCGAGTACACGCGCCTGACGGGCGACCACTTCCGCTTCCGCGAATCGAAGTTCGTCCATCAGCTCGTTGAACTTTTCGACCAAAACATCGAGTTCGTTGTCGACGTCAACACGTCGTTGCCGCCTCGCGTCGACGTCGGCAATCCGCGACTGATTCAGTTCGTTCGTTTCAATCTCGGTGCGGTGGTCTTCGATGTACTGTTCCATCTCCACCACGCGGCGGTCGAGGATGGCGACGAAATGCTTGCGAGTGGAGGGATCGACCTGAGATTCGGAGATGCGTTGGCGAAGTTTCTGCAGCTTCTCGAGCGCCGCCCGCGGCTCCCTTTCTTTCATTTGCTCCGCCGTACTCTGTTCGCGGAATACTTCCCGCGAAAGTTTTTCAGCGGCCACAATTTGTTCCTGACTTAGTTGGTCCAACCGCGAGGCTTTCGGCACGGCGGGAACCGCCTCGGGCCGCTTGGCCTGCAGGCTGGTCAACTTGTCTTGCAGCAATTGTCGTTGTTGAGGATCGAGCGAATCTTGGTATTTCCAAGCTTCCTTGAAAGACTTCAAGGCGGCCGCTCGATCGCCCTTTTCAAGCGACTTCAGGCCCGCATTCAGCAAGCGGCCGCCGTCGGCCGGATTCCGGCCGAAGCCTGGAATCGAAAACTGAGCCTGTTGGTTTCGAGTCTGATCTTGTCCCTGCGCGTAACCGGCGCGGCTGCCCGCAAATCTTCCCGGGGTTTCGGTATAGCCGGCACGAGCGATGCCGCCCGGCACTTGCCGCTTGGCGGCCGAATCGATCTCAAGTTGAACCAACAGCGGCCGCGTCTCGTTGGGCGCGAACTGGCTGTTGGGAACTTTTAGATCGATCGCTTCGCGAATATAGCGTTGGGCCGCCGAGACATTGCCTTGCTTGAGGGCAAGCCGTGCCTGCGAGGTCAGTTGCAGTGCCCGTGTCTTACGCGGGTTGACTTGCGGCGAATCCCCGATGAACGTGTTGCCTGCCACGGATTTCATCGCGTTGAATTGCGAGTTGGCGGGCAGCCCACCAGTCGGCCGTTGCCCCTTGGCCTGCTGGATGTCGGCCAGTAGTTTGCTGGGAGTGCGTTCGAGGACTCCATACTGGACCGGCAAGGCTGTCGCCCGTTGTGCCAATCGCTCGGCCGTTGCGTGGTCGCCGTACTTCAGCAGCCAGTCGCCCTGTTCAAGAAGCAAGCCGGCTTGTTCTCTTCGGATTTGAGGATTGTTGTTGTTGCGCGAACCTGCCGAGACAGCGCTATAGCGACGCAACAAAGTCTCGATTCTTTGTGGCGAATCGCCCAGGGGAGAACGCGCCGTTCCGCTCCGCTTGGCCTGCTGGATTAGTTGTTGAGCGCGCGTCAAGTCTTGATTGGCCAATGCCCGTCGTGCATCCAACAGCAGCGATTGGCTGGCTCCGCCCGCGGGGCTCGCGCCCGGTTCCGGTGCCAGCGGGGCCGAATCGGAGATGGAATTTCTTGCGGTTCGGTTTGCCGAAGCTATGTTTGGCAATTGAGAGAACGAATTCGTTTTCGGGTAACTTCTGCCTGAAATCGAAGACGCGGCGAAGTCGTTGCTGGGCTTCGCGGCGATCGGCAAACGCTGCGCGCCGCCGGGAGCCGGCTCCCTGGGGAAAATGCTCTCCGGAGGATTCGTGAGATTCCTGGCGGAAATGGGATCGAGCGGGGGCGGCGATTGGCTGCCCGGCAATTGGAATCGGGAACTTCGTGGCGACGAAGATTGTCCCGAACTGAGATTGGAGCCATTCGGCGCTTGGCCAGATGTCTGTGCCGCCAGGAATCCGACGACGCTGAGCGTGGATGCGCAGAGGATGACCAACGTGGTAAGTCGTTTCGCGGAAGTCTTCAAAGCGACTCTCCTTTGTCCGAATTGGTAAACACAGGGAATCTGTGCTCTTGGTATGATCGATCCGAGCGAGTATCGCGGCGGTCTCGTCGTCACTTCACGAGAATACGTGATTTAGAAAACGACAATGCTACAAGCCACCGTGCGCTCGCAAATTCCCCCGCCGAGGTGACTTCACACCTTTAGTGAGGAACCCATCAAGATGGGAGCGGAATAAATACCGGGACCGCGAATCATGGTCAAGATCAGTTTGCCGAGATTTCGAAAGAATTCTCAAATCCGTTCGGCGGGGCACCCACATGCCAATAAAAAACGGCCAGCCGAAATGATCCGGCCAGCCGTCTTGGTCTGCAAGCATTCACGCGCTTCTTGGTTAAGGATCGGGGGCGGCTCCAAATCCCTCGAATCCGCCAAAGCCCGGCGCGGCACCCTCCGAGCCGGGACCTCCTGGTTCCTCACGTTCCTTGCTTGAGGAACGTTTTACAGGCGGTCCGTCGTCGATGAGCATGTACCTTCGGTAGTTATCCAAATCTTCGATTTCGCTTTGCACGGCCAGCTTGCCGTCGGAATCGAACAGCAACACTTCGCCCGGCAAGCTGATGGTCTCACGATCGCTTGTCGTCATATGCTCGCCTCCGCGTATATCCAACACCATGGTGTCGGATCGCATGGGATAGGACGACAAGCGATGAATCTGCCAGGTGAGCGGATGCAGCACGTCGGCATCCGCGGTGAAATTCAAAACCGATCCCAAAAAGACCTGTTTCTTCACCGGCACGCGCACCGCGAAGGTCTCATCCCAGACGGTGGTCACGACCTCGCCGTAGGGTTCTGATCGCTCGAATCCCACCTTGCTGTTGATTCTTACATAGTTCGGTGCCCCGGTACCACCGGCGTAGACCTCGCGAAAGTGTCGCGGAATCGTGACGGCCGCGCTCGGCTCGCTCCATTCCGTCATGCGCCAATTGATATCTCGCTTGCTGCGACGTTCCGCCTCGCGAACCGCCTTGAGTCGCTCAACCACGGTGTCCACGAGCATCTCATCTTGAAGCTTTGTATCTTGCTTCTGGCCTCGAGGTTTCCTGCCGGCACTACCAGTTGAGCTAGGTGGATGGTTCGGATCACTGAGGTAGACGCGAACTCTGTAGCGGTACGACTTACCGCGTTCGGCCGTCATGTCAAAAGTTCGAATAAGTTTATAGTCGACCGGTGGTTCAACGTATTCCGGAAGTCCCGCGCGACCACCGCCAGATCGGCCACGCCCGTCTCCGCCCGCAGGCGGCTCCCCACCACCGGCGGCCCCGTCCGCGGCAAAACCAGCGCCGTCCGCGCCTCCAGCAGGATCGGCACCCGAAGGATCGGCACCCGCTCCCGAAGCATCGCTTCCAGAAAACCCGCCCCCCTCCAAGCTGGGATCAGGTACGCCAGGTCCACCTCCGGGTCCTCCAGGGCCGCTGGGTCCCACGTTCTCGGCGCGTCTTTCGCCTCCACTTTTTGGAAGGGACTTTTCTTTTTCGACGATGCGAGGAATCTTGGAATGGACGACGTGTTTTCCGTAGTCGACCAAGGGTGTGGGTGGAATAGGCACGGTGAGTTTTTCGTGTTGGACTATCTTGCCGTAGACGTCCTTCGCGGCCTCCGCCCAGCCGTTATCGTCCACAAGCCGTGTATCTCGTCCAACAAAGGTCGACCAATCCGCATCGGTCAACTCCTTGTCCGGATCGTCCGTCACATCGGCTCGCTCCATTTCAAACCAAATGTAATCGGGCTGATCCCGAGCGGCGTCAAAACCAACCGCCTGCTGGAAGACGAGGCGATATGCCTGCCATTGTTTCCTCCACGGGATAACGGCCCGCACGGCGACTATGTTTTTTCCATCCACGATGAGGTCTTTCGCTGACCCACTTCCCTTACCCCCGATTTTCCACGAATCATCTAACTGTCGTTCGATTTGACCGATCAATTGAAAGCTCGCCGCCTTGTGCTTTTTCGGATCGAACCGGAAACTTGGCTCATCTTCCTTGTCAGGTTTGCCGCGACCTCGGCCTGGCTTTTCTTCCTCCAGCGGGGCGAACGGCTGTCGTTCCAAAGCGCCCGTTTCGTCCGACCTGGCTCGACGTGCCACCGCCGCCACGAAATAACTGACCTCGGGCATTTCCGGGGCGAACAACGGTGGGTCGTCGCGCTGTTCCAAACGGAATGGAATATGGGGCGTCCACACTCCCTTCGATGCGTAGGCCGTATCCGTGATCGGAGGACGGCTGTCCAGGACTTCCACGTACCCTCGCGCGGGCTCGCGATCGCCCTTGATCAGGGCCCAAGACTCTGGGTTTTCAATGTGTGTCTTGCTCTGTTGCACCAGGCTGACTAGACGATCTGGAGTTACGCCCTCCTCCAGTCGCTCGACTTGGTAGCCCATCGCGAAGAGGACTCCCGCCAGTGCAAAGGCCAAGAGGGTAATCATTTTTTCGATATGATGTGCGAAGAATCCCTTCACACCGCCGCCGCCTACACTCATTTCATCTCTCCCTGCTTTTTAGCAGCACCTGGACAGTCGCCCCCGACTCTCTATTCATTCAAATCTCGTTCAAGCAGTTTGGGTCCGCCAAAGTTTGGCATGCCATCTAATAACCAACCATCATTACGGTCCGGCGGGCGCGCCGCCGGGTTGCTTTTCCGCGTCCACCGCCGCGGGGCTGGCAGCGGCAGGATCTGCCGCCGCGGGGTCCGCCGCCGCGGGGTCTTGCTCGGATTCTTTGCCTTCCGTGTCCTTGTCGTCGCCTTCGACGGCCAGTGTCACTTCATCCACCGGATTATAGATATAAATGATCCCGTAAATCTCTACCGGAAGATCAAATGGATACTTATTTGCTTCCGATTTTCCTCGTCTGCGCCCGCCTCCTCCGCCCGGGCCACCACCGGCACCAGCAAACTGACCACCGCCGGCTTCGGCTCCTTGCGCGCCGGGAGCGGCAGGGCCGCCACCACCGCCTCGATTGCGTCCTCCACCGCTTCCCCTGCCGGACTGGTGCTTGTTAATTCGCACCCACCTCACTTCCACGGGCAATGGTGATTGGCTGCAATTCACGAGCAAGTCGTCCAACGCGGTTTGGTCCATTTTCAATCCAATCCTGACGGGCATTCGCTTGGCGACAAGATGAGACTTTCGCAGTTTACTTGCCGGAATAGGATTGAAGTCTTGGTCGACATAACGTCCTTCAGCCGGGTCGTAGAGATCCTCGTTCTTCTTCTTCCGACCTCCTCCTCCACCACCGCCTCCCCCGCTTCCTCCGGGTGCGCCCAAATCAGCTCCGCTACCTGACCCACCGGGACCGCCACCTGGCCCCCCGCCGACAAATCCGCTGGCGCTTACGCCTCCGGTGGCCGCACTGGCGTCCGACCCAATCCGCAGGTGGTGAATTTCCTTGATTTTCGCTTGCCAATGTCCGTCGACATTCCCGTTGGTCGCCTTGATGATTTCCAACAGTGACTTGACAACCCACAGGTCTTCTTGGGCATACAGCATTTCGGCCGTGGTCGGCACACCGCCCGAACTCTGAAACACGGTCAGCCGGTCTTTGATTTGCCTCTGATTTGCAGGGTTCCAGTTCACAATGACATTTGGGTTCGCTGGGCCGCCATCCCATTGGGCTCCCACCACCTCGGCTAACTTGGGCAGATGGCCCGACAAGAACTGCTTGTAACCCTCTCGGTAGTCCTGCAGGATGTCTCTGTTCACAATCGCCGTTTCGATCGGCGTCATATCTTTGACTTGCTCCTCAAATCCCTCCACCATCACCTCCGCGGGCCATACAAAGACTGCACGCTGTTTTTCATATTGCCTGTCCCATGCTCTGGCGACGTCTCTCTTTTTGGCCTCAATCAGCGCGGCCATTCCCTCAGCGGTCGTCTTGTTTGGATGGATCTTGCGTCCACTTGTGTCGACACCCGTTTTGGGAATTCCTTCCGCCCTGCCCTTCGCGCCGGTGATCGCACTCCGGTGGGTCTTTTCTCGGTCCTTGACATTACCGGAAGCTGCAATCCATGTCCCCCCGCTGATAATGGCCACGACACCACAGATCACCCAAAAACGGTGTTTGAACAGCACGGCGAGGATGTTCTTTAGTTGGTCCATATTCATTTTCCTCCGTTCTGGGGATTCACTTCGGCCGGCTCGGCCGGCTCGTCGGGCTTGCGGTCAGCCGCGGGGTCGCCCGGCGCGTCCGCCTCGGCCTCCCCACTTCCCTTTCCTTCCGCCGGCAGAGCACCTTGAGCCTTCTTCCGCGCTTCTTCCTCCCTCTTACGTTTTTCTTCCATCCTGGGCGTCATTGGTTTTTCCCGCCAAACGAATTGGACCGTAAAAGTGGTTCGCGGCGCGGGGAACATAAGTGGCTCCGTGACCTTTTTTTCATCGTCCCGATCACCCCGAGCCCCTCGAGCACCGCGATTCTTATCCATATTGTCCGGATGATTCGGGTTCGGGATCTTGAACGAGAGTTCGTTATGGTACTCGGTCAAAATTGGGTAACCAATTCCCAACTCTTTAAATTCAAACTCGGTCTGCACTCCATTGTCATTTGGCAACATAATGGACCCCTGACGAAGATTTTTCAGCAACGTTCGCCGAATGTAAGAAGCCCCCCAATTGACCTTGTTCTGCGAAGCAGGTCCGTTGTGGTAGTGATACCCTTTCATTTCGATGATCCAGCCGGGGCCCGTCGGTCCTTTAAGTTCCTCGGCTTTTTCTTTGTCGACGGCGGCGGCCTTCTCCGTTTCCTCGGCGGCCTCCTTTTCGGCTTGCTCTTCGCTCATTCCCGCGTCGACCAGCGCCAATTGGGCCACGCTCCTCAGTTCGCCTTCGTATTGTGCCTTCACCCCCTCGGTGTACCAAGTTTTAAGGTCTTTGACGTAGTTGGTCTCCAACGAATCAATCTGCATATCGGGACGGTCTTGATAACCCCAATCCTTGGGATTGAGCATTTGTCCGTGATTCGCATCATGCTTGGGAAGCGCATGCAACAGAGCCGCGGTCAGTTCCAACCACAACAACTTGCGGTCGCGGTCCCCCACCACTTCGTCGCCAATTTCCTTGATCTTCTTGAGCTGGTTTTCCAGCTCGGTGTAATCCTTCATCTTTGTATCGCTGTCTCTTTTGACCGAATCGATTTGGCTGATCAACGCCTGCCAAGATCCGTTGTCGCGTTGCCGTTCAGGCTCGACCCGCGCCCAAGCGTCAAAGATGAAATAGTAGTTGCAAGAGAAGCCCAGCAACAAAGCGCCTAGCGCCGCCACGGCCCACGGCTTCTTTTCGCGAATCAAACGTTCGGTCAAGAATTCGCGGGGCAGCAGATTCGTCGAAATGGTTGATTTGTCCAGCCCTTGCAAGCACAAACCGTAGCACACGGCAAAGGAGAGCAAGTTGTCCTTGAACGACTTCGATTCGACGACCGACGAACCCTGCAGCCGCTCGAAAGCGTCCAGCTTGACGACCTCATGGCCCAGGTTCTTCGACAGATATTGGCGCAGCCCGGGCAGTTTGACCGCGTTGCCCAGCATGATCATCTTCCCGATCTTCGCTTTGCGGTCGATGCTTTGGAAAAACCCAACCGAGCGCTGAATTTCGGTCACCAAATCATTGAACACGGGACGCATCACTTGAAACACCGTCTTGGGATCCTCCGCCTGACGGGCATTTCGCTTGAGGTGTTCGGCCTTGGCGTAAGTTAGTTTCAATTCCTTGGTCAACTGTTTGGTAAAGTGATTACCACCCAAGGGAATGTTTCGTTGCCAAACCCGGTGCCCATTGGTAATGACCAAATCGGTCGTTTCCGTTCCCATCGACAACACGATCCACGACTCGGGCGGATTATCCGGATCAAACTCTTCGGGGATTTCGCCCAACACGTCGTTACACACGACATTGAAAATTGCTAGCGGTGCAAGCTGGACAACGCTGATCTCCAGGTCGGCCGCCAAGAATGGCTGGAGCGCCCGAAAGACGGCGTCCCGCTTCATCGCGAAGATGCCCACTTCGGCATCCATCACAAAGCCGTCCACCTCGGTCCCGCCAATTCGCTGATAGTCCCAGATCACATCTTCCAAAGCGAACGGAATCTGTTGCCGCGCTTCGTACTTGACGATGTCCGGGATCATCTTGGCATCGACCGGGGGCGGCTTGAAAAATCGTGAGAGCCCCGCCTGGCCTGAAACCGATACCGCCACCTTGTCGCCTTTGACTTCATTCCTGGAAAGGAATTGTTCCAGCGCTTCCTGGATCAGTTCGTCTGCGTTGGCTTCCGGTTGGCTGAGTACCTTGGGATACTCGATGTAATCAAAGGCATCGGCCACGAGGTTGTCTTCGTCGTCGACCGTACAACGCAGTGCCTTAAGTCCGCACTGTCCAATATCAATACCCCAGACGCCACTACGTCTGCGCTTAGACTTAGCCATGAGGGTGTTCCCAGAAAGTCCGAATTGTGCTTTGGAAAATGACCGTTCCGAAAGTCATTTCACCTGACAGCTTAAAACTAGCAACGAGAGATAGCAAAGATAAGATCAAATTTGAACGCTGCCTGGTCCTCTTCTGCTTTCCAATTTAGTGAAAAAACTGCCTTATTGTCAACTATTTTCGCCGCTTTCCTTGAGATTTATGGCGACATCCGCTTCGCTGAGTCTTACCCAAGCCTTTCCTTGAGGGGGCCCGGCAAGAATGTTAAGATCGGCGGTAACAAAAAAGCAGCGGCCTTCAGCCAGCTCGCGATACTGGTACGGCAGCCTCCCCCCGTACGTTCTTTAACTTGCCACCGCAAGTGAATATCTGGATTATTCGTCACAGTCGACCCTGATCCCACGCGTTGGCACTGACGACCTTTTTATCCCCTTCCGGAAACGGGTTGCCCAGATGAAGTACCAGGAATGCATGATATTGCTCCCTTGCCATAGCTTGGAGGACTTTCCAGTCCACCACGAAGGCGAGGAAGCGCAAGGCCTGCTGGCCAATTGGACCGCCTTGTGGCATCCAGCACTGATCGCGGCAGCGGGCGCGATGCCCAAGTGGCACCGTGTCGACGACCCGCCCAATGAGCTGGCCGATCGTCTGCTCGTCGCGCCCTCCATCAGCGCCAGTGAACTGCCCACCGGCTTTTCCCAGCGTGCCAAGGAAGAAGGCGCGGTCTTCATCCGCAAGAAGGACGATCGCGATGAGATCATCCAGCTCGCGCTCGAACCGCTCGAAGGAGGCGATGGCGGTGTCGATGCAGACTTGGTCGCGGACTTTCTGGCGCTTGGCTACTGCTATCTGCAAGTCGAACTGCTGACCCGACAAATGCGCTACGCCAGTAACTTGGATGAAGTCCATTTCAACAATCAGGTCTTGGCCGCGGCCGAAGCCGCCATGCGCGGCGACACCGACGAGGCGAAAAAGAAACTGACTGCGTGTTTCGATGTCCTGGCCGAGGAACGAGACCATTACTATCCGGTGGACGCCTTTATTGTCGATCTGACGTTGGTCGCGGAAACGACGATCGGCGCGTCGTTGCGAGAAGAACTCGCCCGGCCCTCGCCGACCAACCTGCTGTTGTGCGCCAGTGATTTAGAGAAAATTGCCAGCGACGAACCCAAGACATTGGCGCTGCTGAAGTCGGACTGCGAGCAAAGCCGAGTGGGACTGATTGGCGGAGAGATTTCCGAGCGCCGTACATCGCTGCTTGGCGTCGAATCGTTGCGGGCTCAGCTTCAGCGCGGGCTGTCGCGGTTCGAAGAGACCCTGGGAGTCACTCCGAAAGTTTACGGACGGCGTCGATTTGGACTCGCCGCCGCGCTGCCGGCGATCCTGCACAAGCTAGGGTTTACCGGGGCGCTGCACGCAACACTGGACGACGGACGCTTTCCCGAAGGAATTCAAATCAAGACCCGCTGGGAGAGCAGCGACCATTGCGGCCTCGACGCACTGGCCCGCGTACCTTTGGATGCGACCAAGCCCGAGACGTACCTGAACTTGGCGGTCAAGATGGGCGAGTCGATGGACATGGATCATGTGGCCACGATCTGTCTTGCTCACTGGCCCGGGCAGTCTAGCCCGTGGCTGGACGATCTTCGCCGCATCGCCAGCTACTCGTCGGCGCTGGGAAAATTCGTGACGATCGACGAGTATTTTCGCGATACCGATGATCCGGGACATGCCGACCTGTTTACGGCCGACCAATATCGTTCTCCTTACTTGAAGCAGGCGGTCATTCGTCGCCATGAAGATCCGATTTCAAGTTCGGTCCGCTATTGGCAGCGTCGCGTGGCCGTCGAAGCCACCCACACACTCAATGCGCTCACCAGTTGCGTGACGGGCGATCTGATTAACTCGGACAGTTCGCTGCTGGAGCAGATCGACGACCAAAGCGAAGCGGTCGACAACAGCGATGTGAAACGACAGATTGAAGAGCTGTTGGCCGGCGCGGCCGACAACTTCGCGGCCAGTCTGCCCCGTCAGGATAGTGAGGCCGTGGAAGGATATCTGGTTGCCAACCCGTGCAGTTTTGTACGGCGGGTCGGAGTGGATATCTCGGAACTCAAGGGCTTGCCGACGGTGGAAAGGCCCGTCTACGCGGTCGATGAATCCGGCGGAACGAAACAGGCAATCGTCGACGTGCCGCCGATGGGTTTTGCCTGGCTCGCACCTGGTCCACCAGCAGCGAAAAAACGAGGCGCGCGCGATCTCAAAGCGTTGGCCGAGGATCGATCGGGTACCGACGGCTACTACCTTTTGCGTAATGAATTCTTTGAAGTCTTGATCGATCCGACCACGGGCGCGCTGCGTTCGCTATACGAATACAAAACGCGCGGCAATCGCTTGTCGTATCAGTTGGCCTTTCGTCTGCCGGGCAAGCGGCCCAGCGCCGGCGAGGATTATCGCGATGCCGACGAGCAAGCGGCCTACTCGGTCATGGCCGCCGATTCCATCCAAGTAACCTCGGGCACGACCACAAAGGGCGAAATCGTCGTGAAGGGCCGACTGCTCGACCTGGAAGGAGCGTCGCTGGCGAAATTCACGCAAGTCTACCGAGTGCTCCGCGGCAGCCGGATCATCCACTTTGAAATCGACCTCGAACCGGAAATCGAGCCCCGTTCGGATCCCTGGAATTCGTACTTCGCGACTCGTATAGCTTGGCCCGACGAAGGAGCCGACTTGTGGCGGGGCGTCAACGAAGTGCGGCAGCCCGTGGGCGGAAAACGCTTCGAGGCGCCTCAGTATGTGGAAATCGAAAGCGGCGACAAAAAACGTCACACGACGATTCTCACCGGCGGCCTGCCGTTTCATCGAAAATGTGGATTCCGCATGTTGGATAGCCTGCTGATGGTGCGCGACGAAACGTCACGCCATTTTGAACTGGGCGTTGGCATCGACGTGTCGCATGCCAACCAGGCGGCGCTGGATTTTCTCGCGCCGATCGCCGTCACCCGGCAGACGGCGGCGACGCCCTCGCCCGCCAGTTCCAGTTGGCTCTTTCATATCGACGCCAAGAACGTCGTGGCCACGCACTGGGAGCCGATGTCGAATGAAGGGTCGGTCCAAGGCTTTCGAGTGCGACTGCTAGAAACGGCGGGCCGCTCGTCCAGGGCCACGCTGTCCTGTTTTCGCGCAGTCACCAGCGCCCGCCAACTCGACTTTCAAGGCCAGTCGCTCGGCGATTGCAAACTGCAAGACGGCAAAGTTCGGCTCGAGTTGTCGGCCGGTGAGTGGATCGAGTTAGAATGCAAATGGTAACCAACGGCACGACGTCCAGGCTTGGCGCGCGACAACGACAGCACCCATGATCGTAACTATCGACGGACCCGCCGGCGCGGGAAAAAGCCACGTGACGCGAGCCCTGGCCGAGCGGCTAGGCTTTCGATTTTTGGATACGGGAGCCACTTATCGCGCTGTCGCTCTCGCCGCGATGCAGCGGGGCGTGTCGTGGGACGACGCGGATGGACTTTCCGCCTTGTCCAAGGCAGTCTCGATCGAATTCAATGATCAACGCGTGCAACTAGACGGCCAAGATGTCACTGACGCCATTCGAACTTCCGAAGTTACGTCGGTGATCCACTTCGTGGCGGACCATCCGGGCGTCCGCTCCAATCTCGTTGCCTTGCAGCGAAAAATCGCCGGCGACGACAACTTCGTGACGGAAGGACGCGACCAAGGCACGGTTGCCTTTCCCCATGCGGAGTGCAAAATCTTCCTCACGGCAAGTTCCGAGGAACGGGCGCGCCGGCGCTGGCTCGATATGCAGTCGCGCGGGGAAACGGTTTCTTTGGACGAAATACTCAGCCAACAAAACGACCGCGATCACCGCGACGCAACTCGTCCGGTCGGTGCGCTAATCCAGGCCGCGGACGCCATGGAAGTGTTGACCGACGGGATGACGCTCGACGAAGTCGTAACCAAGTTGGAAGAAATCGTCCGCGACAAACAACAAGCGCTAGGCACCACCGGCAGTCATTGATTCATGTCCCAGAGGACTTTTCTTCAGCGTCTAGCGTACAAGATCGCCCAGCCTGCTGCGCGGCTGGCCTTTGTCACCCTGTTCGGCGGTCGCAGCAGCGGCCGACAGAACTTTCCGAAAACTCGCGGAGCGATCGTCTGTGCCAACCACCAAAGTCATTTCGACCCGGTCTTGGTCGGCCTGTCATGCGACCGGCGGCTCAACTACCTGGCTCGTGATACTTTGTTCAACAATCCGCTATTCGGCTGGCTGATCCGCTTTTTGGATGCCATTCCCATTCGTCGCGACGGCGTCGGGATCGGCGGTCTGAAGGAGTCGCTAAAGAGACTGAAGCGGGGCGAACTGCTGCTGGTCTTTCCTGAAGGCACGCGGACCCGCGATGGCGAGCTCTCCAAACTCAAGCCGGGCTTCTGCGCACTGGCGCGGCGGGCCAAGGTGTCGATTGTGCCAGTCGCTTTGGACGGCGCGTTCCAGGCCTGGCCCCGCTCGCAGTTCCTTCCACAACTTGCGGCGATTCACGTTTGCACGGGCGAACCCATTTCTCCCGAAGCCATCGCCGCCTATACCGATGAAGAATTGGTCGCGGAAGTAAGTCGAAGAATTGGCCAATGCCATCAAGAAGCGCGCGCTTCGCGAACTCGAACTTCGCAAATTTCTTGAGCAGCCAATGGCTCCCTTCTGTTTCCTCTTGCCAACAGAGGCCAAGCGGGTCGTCGCGCATCTTGATGTCGTCGTCTCAATTTTTCTTGTATCGCCTAGGACTTCAAAGGCACCACGGTACCAGCGAAATCCCCGCCAGCGCCTCCCGCAAAGCGGGGCACCTCGCAGAGTGTAACATACAAGCGACTGCCAGACTGATGCCGTTTGGTTGTTCATGGTCTTGCCCCAAAAGAAGCCGCGCCAAGGAGTTACCGCGACTCAATGTCCTTGTTGCCGTGGTGAAATCGAATCTAAAAACGTTTGCAATTCGGCAAGCGTTTCAAGGGGGTAGGCGCATACATCTCGCGCCTCGGCGAGCGGTGTTTCACAACATGCCCCATCCCAGCGAGACGGAGATCACCTGCCCTCTCCCTTCATTTTACAAGATCCAGTGCAAACGGTACATCATTAATTTTGTTGAACGAACGCCGCAACCCTCTGGCCAAGAATGTAGACAAGACCGAGACTCGACGCGTTGCCGCCACTCTGATGACGCAACTGCAAACGTCGCTTTCACCGCGCGTATCGAGCGAAACGCCGAGATGCGTCGGATTGTCCAAATTCCGTCAGAAGGAAGAGCGAGGAATTCGCATGGGTGAAGCGGCGGCTGAGTTCGTTGAACAATCAAGATATCCAGAACATGCCGATCGCGACGTTGCTTAAGCCAATCAAGCTACGGGTTGCCGGGACGCCCTGTCGCGTCTTCGCATCCGTCTGCCTACCAAAGAACCGGCGCATCCATGACGCTCGCTTCTCAGGTGAAGTCAGAGCATAAAAACAAGATTGTGAGGTTGAGAATAGCTCGTTGGTGAACACATCGGCAAGCTTCGTGTAATCAACGTTGCACTCTGTTTCCATTCTTGACTTTTCCTCGTCGCTCAAAGCACCTTCGAGCCATTTCTTACGCGCGGCCACTGACGAAGCGATGATGGCGTCGACCATACGCACAGCCGTTGAACGTGAGACTGTTTGGTACCGTGAAACATCCTCCGACCACCACCATGCACAACTACTCTCAGGCGTCTGGTAGCAGATCCATTCAGCTAAGAAAAAGGAGATCAATTCCCGGTGGATAGCTGCCTCGGCGGGAGAACGGTGAACTCGATCGAGAAGTGTCGGCAGGGCCGCACGCGCGTCCGAAAACGCCCACCTGCCGAGAGCTTCGCTGGTCAGCAGCTCGGCTTTCATCCAACCGACGCCAGGGTATTCGAGATACTGAACTCCGTTTACTTGCTGAATCAGCTCTTCAGGGCCAGATGCCATCGCTCTTCTCAGTCGAGTCTTAAGCCCGGCTTATTCACCACGGGAGTCAATAATGGGACTGGCTCCGAGTTCATTGTGTTTCCGCGGCGGTGTAGGGGACGCGACTCGGTGCCTGTCCCACTATTGACGGCTCACCCAATAGGCCGATCACAAAATGGGACAGGCACCGAGACATCCACCTCAAATCCGCGTCCCAATCCAACTTGGCTCGGAGCCAGTCCCATTTTGTGAACTACTCGTGAATTATCCAGGCTAGTGGTTTGCCGCTCACGCACGCACGCCCCGGGCTGGCTCCCCGCGTGACTCATCTGATGGCACGCGGCGCCCCGGATCTGGCAGTCCGATTACGTGGCGAAGGCAATCGCCCGTCGCGGATAAACCGTTGCAAGATAGCCTTTTATGGAAATATGCACGGAACTACTCCGTGAGCAACGATTATCGCTTTAGTGGGGCCGGCGAAACGATTATCATGGAAAGTCGTTGTTCGCTCCGCGAACATTACGTTCTGATTGCGGAGCAATCAACGACTCTCCAACACGTACCATGGAAAAAACGGCTTCGAGCCAAGCAGCGCTTCCTTCGTACTTTTTATGTTTCTCGTGGGCATGAACTCTTTCATGAACAGGTCAATTTCGATGCCACGTTCAATGCTCGTCTTCGCTCTCGCAATTACGGGACTGGCTAGTTCGGATGCTCTGGGCCAAAAGAACTCGCGAAATTCCTATCTGGGCAAAGCTCCACCAGAAATCGTTTCCGAGGCTGGGCATTGGATTGGCGCGTCCGAACCGCTCACATTGGAAAAACTCAAAGGGAAGGTCGTTTGGTTGACCTTCAACTTCTGAGAGAATTGCATTTCCATTAGGCCTCACCTGGTCAGGTGGCGCGAACAATACGCCGAGCAAGGGCTGGTGCTGATCGAGATTACTCGAGGCAAATCCGAATCGCTGGAATACATCACGGAAATGGTCGAGAAACAAAACCTCAAACATCCCGTGCTGTGGGATCTGGACTGCCGCAATAACGGCAACTATGGTGTTACTTTCTGGCCCGTTTCCTACCTGATCGATGCGGACGGCAAAGTTTTTTGGGAAGGCAATTTCGCTCGCGTGGTGAATCGAAAGCGTGACAGCGCGGCGCTGCGGAAATTGCTTGAAGCCAAACTTGCCGAACTCCCCACCTCCCAGCAAATAAAGAACAGTAAGGACAAGCAACCATGAATCTCGCCCGACTGAAGCGATGTGCTGCCATCTCGATCGGCACCCTGATGATTTCCGTGAGCATGGCCAGCGGTTGGGCGACGGCCGGCGAGGTCACGATCACCAAAACAAAAGGCAAGGCAGTCGTGAAGATCGACGGCCAGCCGTTTACCGAGTACGTCTTCACCGGGCATTCCAAGCCGATCTTGTATCCAGTCATCGGACCGCACGGGATTCCGATGACGCGCAACTATCCCATGCTTCAGGACGTCGACAACGAAGCCCGCGATCATCCGCATCACAAGTCGCTGTGGTTCACCCACGATGACGTGAACGGCGTTAAGTTCTGGCTAGAGTATCCGTCGAAAGGCTCGGATCTGAAGCCGGGCCGCATCGTCCAAAAGGATTTGAAAATCGAGGGAAGTAGTCTGCTAACAAAAGACGAATGGCAGGACCCCGAGGGGAAGATCGTTTGCACGGACAACCGTAAGATGACCTTTGGCACCACCGAGGCGGGCCGCTACATCGATATCGCCGTGACCCTCGAAGCCTCTCAGGGAGACGTTGTGTTTGGCGATACCAAGGAAGGGACGATGGGCATTCGAACCAATCCGTTGCTGCGGCTGAAGAACGACGAAAAACGCGGCAACCATACGGCGCTTGGCAAATCGATCAACAGCGAGGGAGTCGAAGGCGCGGCGATGTGGGGCAAGCGAGCCAAATGGGTCGACTATTGGGCCCCGATCAACAAGAAGACCGTCGGCGTGGCCATCTTCGATCACCCCAGCAACCCACGGCATCCGACTTGGTGGCATGCCCGTTACTACGGCCTCGTCGCCGCCAACCCGTTCGGCATCCACGACTTTGAAAAGAAGCCGGCCGGAACCGGAGATATGAAGATCCCCGCCGGCGACAGTGTCACCTTCCGTTATCGCTTCTTGTTCCACCGCGGCGATGTGAAACAAGCGAACATCCCCGGCGAGTACGAACAGTTCGCCAAGTCGAAGTAGTTGCTGCCTGACGCGACTCTGTTCGTCCACATCCGCGACTTTCTCTACGATCAAAGCCGGAAGTCCGCCAGTTCGCGTCCGCGCGTGCGCGACCTCGATACTTGCATCCCCTCCACGCGAGGGCTCTGGGGAACTCGCCTCCGTTGCGCTTTTACGCAACTTGCGAAAAAATCGTCGCACCACGAAACTTCTCGTGAACCATCGCGTCTTATATTTCACCCTACGCGAATGCGATTCAGAAGGAGAGAGTTATCCCAATGAGCATGCGACTTTTTGGGTTATGCGTTTGCCTATTGCTGACGCGGCCGTTAATCGCGGACTACATTCCGCCCACTTTTCAAGAATTAGTCGAAGGATCGACTGCCATAGTGGATGCGACCGTCGAGCGGGTCGATGCACAGGGGCATCCCGTCCTGAAGATCCATGGCTACTTCAAGGGCAGCAACGCACCGGACACAGTGCGAGGCATCTATCTCGCTTGCAAAGGTGAATTGCCGGCCCATCTGCTCAACCCCTCGCAACGCTTCGTCCTCTGCCTTTGGAAAGACCAACTGTTCGAATATCGGACTCATTACCCGGTGCGAGATGGTCTCGGCGGCAAACCGGAACTTTGGTATCAGGATGCAAAGTCGGGAAAGAACGAGACGCTAACGTTTCCTGAATTTCGTCGACGAGTAGCCGAGGCCCGCGAACGGGCGGTCGTCAAAGAGCGAGTCGCAATACCCGGCATGGAATTGCCGTTGGCATGGTGGGCCGACGAATCCTTCGATCCCAGCGACCCGTCGATGCGTGGGTTAGTCGGCTACAAGAAACTAGTTCGCGAACTGCCCGCGCCATGGAGCGTTCCCAAGTTGCTCGAGTTGCATCGTGGGACCATGAAACATGCCGAGCAAAACCCATCGGACGACTATGATGAGTACCTTCGCCGCTGCAGGCCGCTGCAAATGCTGGCTGCCACACAGGACATTCGCGCGGTGATTGCCCTCGGGGAAACTCTGTCGAGCCCCGTCAAACACATGCCGCTGACTGCCGCGGCGACATTGCGCGACAGTTTCCACGTGGTGCCTGAGTGGCCAAAGAAACACAAAACGTTGGTCGCAGCGGTGCGGCACTGGTGGAGCATGCACGAACAACCGTTGCGCGGCGAGTTGGATCGGCTCACGAAGGCCGAGGCTTCAAAGCCGTAGCAGTACCGCGCAGTTGATCTTTGAACCATGCTGAAGCTTGGCCAGGCGGGGGGGCATGATGAGTTCCCGGACCCCTCGGGCGCTCGCCAACGATTGGCTCAAATCAAGTTCGCCCGCGCTGATTAACGACCGCCGCCACCCACTTCGGAAGTGACATCGACGACGAGGACTTAATAATGAACTTGAAAAGCCGTCTCTCGGCACTCTTGGCGATGGTCACGGCGATGAGCTTACCAAGTTCGCTGCGAGCGGAATGGTATCCGCCGACCTACTATCCGCCGGCCGATCGAGCCGCCGCCGTCCGCGGACTGGGATTCATGAAGTCCAAGCAGGCGGTTCCTCTGTTGATAGAACTCTGCGACGCAGCGGATGGCGGTCTGCGATTGGAGGCGGTCGGCGCGCTGGGGTCAATCGGGGATCCGCGCGCACGGGCCACGCTTCAACGGATCGCCGGCGACTCCCAGCAACAGGCCGTGCCAGGTTCGGTCAGCCCTCATCACGCGATCTTTGTTCTGGGTCCCACTCCGAAGTCGATGAAGCACAACGTGCAGCGTGCGGCCCAGATTGCGTTGACGACATTACCCGCGGACGGCGCGCCGCGCGAAGCCAAAGAGGCGATCGTTATCTTGAAGAAACTCGATCGAACTGCCGTGGCGCGTCTGGGACGCAATCGGAAAAACGTCGAGTATTTACGCTCTGGCGAGCGTAACAAGGATAACGCAGCCTACGTCGAGGCGCTGTCGGCGATTGACGTGGTCGACAGAGCGCCCGGCCCGGCGGGAGCGGCCGCCCTGGTTGGCGTACTCGGTTGCCAATACGAAAATCTGGAATTGGCTGCCGCCCGCGCTCTCATCCGCCGGCCTGCGGCCGAAGTGAGTCCTCACATTCAGGACCTACTGCGGTCGGCCGATCTGTCGAATCTGACCTTGAGTGCGGTTCTGATGGTCGCTCTTGAACATCAGCCCGATACGGCGCGCGGCATTGCGAAACGCCTGGTCCATCGGCTAAAAGGGGCCCAGGATTTCGATCGATTTCCGCATCGCGAACAGGCGCTGCTGCTGCGGGCACTGAAGCCTGCGGATGTCGAATTGCTAGAGGAACTTCGCGATGCCCGCAGTGCCGCGTCCGATCGCGCCGGCGTGGAACAGCTTGTTCGCCAGGTTACTGGCAAGGAGCTTCCTTTCCCTATCGTGGAAGCCGACGAGATTCCAGAGGCGCATCGCACCGCGGCAATTGAAGCACTACGAGGCATCTTGCGACGAGGAGCCAACGACTACGACACATTGCGAGCCGCCTATGTTCTGGGCCAAATCAAGGCGGACGAAGCGGTCTCCGAGTTGCTGGACTTGCTTGTGCGTGAGGGGACGAATAACTTTGCCGTCTATCGAGGCAAGGCCAGCAATCCGCAGGCGATGGCGGGTTGGGCTTTGTCGCGGATTGGTGCGACCGAATCGATCGCGCGATTGCGGACGATCGCCTTGGACAAGAGCCGGACGCTGCGTTCTCGAGTCCCGGCGCTGCTGGCGTATGGCCAGATCGCGGGTCGTGAAGCAATTCAGGATTTAAAGAAGGCACTGGCGGAACCGCACCAGCAAAAGGGACCTCTGATATACCAGGATCCCCTCGTCATGACGGCATGGCCGGAGCCCTTTCCGCTGGCGCGAACGAGTGCCGATTCAAATGTCGCGACCTATCCAATCTATGCGTCAATTCGCGACGCCGCGGCCGTTGCCCTGTCACGGATCGGTGGCAGCGCGGCGCACGCGGCGCTGGTTGGCCACCTGCGGAGCGGTGCCTCGATCAGCCTGTCCTTCGCGGTGGCAACGCACCGGCTGGATCCGATGACGATCCAAGATTGGTCGTCGGTTCATCTAACAAAAGGCGATGGCTCGACCCGCTTGACCGCGCTGCATGTCCGCCTGTTACTTGTCCCCGAATCGAGCGGGCGCTTGATCCTGCCGCTCATGGAAGACGGCGCTAGCGCGTCTAGCGGCAACGTGTTGATGCTTCTGCAACGCATCGACGTGAACGATGCCGCCGTGACTCGACGATTGATCAAGACACTGCGCGAGAGTCCCCAAGCGGAGACTTGTAATCAGCGGATTGGACTGATTGACGCCATCGGCCGACAAGCAGATGAGCTTGGCGAAGCCGCGCTAGTGCGTTACGCCCGGAACGGACACCAGTAGGAAAGTCCTGATCCGCCGATTGAGGGATGAAACCGCGGGTGCATCAACTCTTGCGTGCCACTTTTGCTTTTTACTTGCCGACCAGACCTCATGGAGACTCTCTGTCCTCTCTGTCGGAAGGTGCATCCCGTAGTATAAAGTATGGGTGGCCCGGATCGGTGCTGTTCGCGTGCCCAGCTTGGCAAGAAACGAGGGGTCGGTGAGATTCGTACTCTTAGTCGTTAGGCGGCTCGACGATGCTTTCGCGCACGTCGCCGGATGAACAGAGCAATAAAACCCGCGCCCGCTGCCCAGATGGCGATTGAAGACGGTTCGGGGACCATCTGCTGCGGTGATAGCGGCGTGACACTGCCAGCGCCCTGCCCGTAAAGATTCTGCAATCCATTAATATCATCTTGGTACAAGAATCCGCCATCGGCGAAACCGGGCGAACCCTGGTGAAAGCATGTGGCACACATGATTGGAAGCGCGGTGCCTGCTGGCGGGTTAGCATTAAACGCGCTGGGGACCGCAGCCGAGAATACAGTGTCTTCATGGCCCAAACCTAGCCCGTGGCCGAGTTCGTGCAAAAAGACTTCGAGAAAAAAACCGGCGCTAGCCCAGTTTTCGCCGTTGTCCATATGAACATCGCCGCCAAGTCCTAGGTTACCACCACCGGGAGGGAAGAACGCATGTGCCAGCGTGTTACCCGCACCATCGATACCATGGTGACCGAATCGCAAATGGGGCGTGGTACCGGCATTGCCGTACTCTACATCAGAAGGCGCCGGTCCGGCATCTACCACCTCGACGAAATTGATCGGTACGTGCGCCGCGACGATCGTCAACGACTGTTCCACGTCCGAGCGGATCTGAGCAGCCGAGAGCCCCGTGATCCCACCGTCGAGCAAGTTGCTGAAACTGTACTGCAGGCCGATCGGCACTCCGGAACCCGGCGGCGACTGCCAGCTTGTTGTCGCAACGAAGCCGGCCGGATCAGTGAGGCTCGCCACGCCAGATCCGAGGATCTTGTCGGCCTGGGCGGCACCGGGAAGTAACATGGCCAGAAGGATGGCCACGGTGATACGTAACGCGCTTCTCATCGGGATTCCCTCCGGATGCTCACAGTGCGAAAAGCAAAACCCCATATTTCTGTTTGGCAAATTGCGCGCCGCGTCCAGTGGAGGCTGATTTCCTAATAAAAAACCCATAGGCACCAACACTTTAAAGCGTTTGACCCCCGTTTCCACGCATGCAGTATCTGTAAAACAGTCTTTGCGCATTGCCGGGGGCGACGCCAGATTCCTTAGCGCCCCTTATCTATTTCTAGTTGCCTACAACGGGACATTCTCAATACTGTTCGGCCCGATTGACGGCGCTGCATGTCCGCCTGTTACTTTTCCCCGCATCGAGCGGACGATTGATCCTTCCGATCATGGAAGACGGCGCTAGCGCGTCTAGCGGCAATGTGTTGATGCTTCTGCAACGCATCGCCGTGAACGATGCCGCCGTGACTCGACGATTGATCAAGATGCTTCGCGAGAGTCCGCAAACGGAGACTTGTAATCATCGGATTCGGCTGATCGATGCCATCGGCCGACAAGCAGATGAGCTTGGCGAAGCCGCGCTAATGCGCTACGCCCGGAATGGACACCAGTAGAATAGTCCTGTCAGCCTGCGCGGGCCGATGCGGCGCTAGCGCATTCCGCTCAGCCACTGGCGACGGGCGAGGATCGTGACCGCGTCGTCATGATAGGCACTCACGCTGTGAACTTTTGGTATCCTATATTTCGCGACCGATTCGGGTTGGGCGCGCCGCGTTAACAGCATTGACTCCAAAGAGGGCCTGTTTTCAATGAAGCGGTACAAGACAGTTGACGAGTACATCGAAGCGGCCGAGCAGTGGCACGATGAGTTGGTTCATCTGCGGAAGATCTTGAATTCCACCGATCTTGAAGAAGGCGTGAAATGGGGCGCGCCGTGTTACACCGTCGATGGAAAGAACGTTATCGGACTGGGGGCCTTCAAGTCGTACTGCGGACTGTGGTTTTTTCAGGGCGCGTTGTTGGCCGACAATGAGGGGGTGCTGATCAACGCACAGGAAGGCAAGACCAAGGCTCTACGGCAGTGGCGTTTCAAGTCGAAGAAAGAGATCAACGCGCGACGGATCAAGGCTTATGTGAAAGAAGCCATCGATCTACAAAGCCGAGGACTCGAAATCAAAGCCGATAGAAACAAGCTGGTCGTGATCCCACCGCAACTGAAACGCGCGCTTGCGAAAAACAAGAAAGCGAACGCCTCGTTCAATCAACTCACCAAAGGCAAGCAGCGTGAGTATGCGGACTACGTCGGCGACGCCAAACGCGAGGAGACCAAGCTCAAGCGAATTGAAAAGGTAATTCCGATGATCGTGGCGGGACAAGGGCTTAACGACAAATATCGGAATTGCTAGGCAGGCGAACGAGGCGGGACGTCAACTTTCCACCCTACAGCGGACTGCCATTTTAAGGGTTGTTCATCGCACGACGGGCGTTCAGGGCGCGACGTTCGGCTCGTAGACGAGCGCGACGTTTGATTTCGCTGGGCTTTTCGTAATACTGCCGACGGCGCATTTCTCTCTTTAGGCCACTTCGTTCAACCAGTTTTCGGAAGCGGCGAACAGCCTCCTGAATCGACTCGCGGTCGCGAACAAGCATCCGAACCATTATTTCTCCTCATTACGGGTTAAGGGCAAGCTCCTTAGTCTACACGAACATTCGTCCCTTGGCAGGACCCATTTCGGGTGCCTGGGAGCAGGGACTCAGATAAGTGTGCTCGGCAAGCGGCGCACGCAATCTGCAGGATAAGTGCCGACATTTCGACCTTGCGGGACGTCGGAAATCGCCGGGGCGGTTTGTGTTTCGCCGCCTTATGGGGGCGGTTCGAGCGATGCCTTCGCACGGATCCTTCGCAAGAATCGCCGATTTCTGGTCGAATTCCGCGGAAATGTGGGCATAAATACTCCCCTAACCGCTCCTTGTAAGGAGAAGAATTTTCCAGTTCTCCCCCCCTCCTCGAAGGCCGACATGGGCCGCTAGCTAAGATCCGCCGCCGGGCGGACGTGTCTTCCTAACGCCGAGAACTTCGGAACCCGGTTCTTCGGGACCGAATGAGCCATTTCCAAATCGCGTCCGGACCCATCCGTAAGCGGCGGCAACAAGGCCGATCATTGCTCCCCCCGCGAAATACAGCGGCAGCGCGGGAAGTGCTTCATCGATAAACTGATCGGCGTTGGGAAACGTGATGACGCCAAGAACCACAGCGCAGGTCGCTAACAACGATGCTCCCAGGATTGGCCAATAAACAAGGGCCCGCCAGGTCACCGTGATACGTTGGAGGCGGTGAGGTAAAGGTGAATCAGCCGATTCTGGAGGCGAGTATGGATTCTCTTGCTCAACCACGACGGATCTTTCAGGCGACCGGGCAGCGTTGCGGACATCGAACTTTCGGCTCCTCACGAACATCGCGGCCGTAAGGCTAACATCGCGGCGCACACCATGGTAACATCGCCGCGAACACCATGGTAACAAAGAGAGGACCGTGGATTTCAACGCCGTTTTCTTCGATTACAATTTTCGGTTTGTTCATTTGCCAGCAGGAGCAGATCAGTGAGTTACCAATGTCCACGATGTGGCGAACCGGTTCAAAGAGGCAAAAGCACGGGTGCGCAGATCAGCGGGGGCTTGGTCGGCGCGCTCTTTTACGCGGCGTTCGGGTCCTTTCAATGCGCCATATGTGGCAAGATTGCCCGACGTGAATTTCCCCCAGAAGTACGAAGTAAAATGCTGCTTGGTTCCGCTGCTTTGGTGATTGGGGCCATCGTACTCTTAGCGTTTGTCTTCTGGCTCATCGCGGTAATGAACTAGCCCCGCTTGTGGAAGTGTCGTCCCGCGATCCGAACTAGCAGTCGTGCCTTGGTCGGTCGAATCTATACCGTCGGCGTGGATGTCGTAAAATGATAAAGTGAGAACATCTTCGGTTGTCATCCGGGCTCTACTTCCAAGCGGCCCACGGCCAACCGATGACATGAAACGCGGAACAAGTAGGCCGTGCCTACCCAGTTTGAAATGATTGCAAAATCGCAAACGATTTGACAGCCGGTTTACACGCCAAGATGGGGCAGCGTCGCGGCTAACTCGTTTTGCAACTTTTATTTAGGGCAGTGTCACGCAGGCGAATCAAGAGAGTTTTTGCCGAGGGGCGTATGTTACACTCTTCGAGTTGCCCCGCTTCCGGGCAACTTGGGGCGCGTGGCCATTTGGGAGTAGCGCCGTCAGGCTGAAGTGGCAAGTTCATGCGGCGCGCAACTGAGCGGGCAGGTTAGACACGGGACGCCGCCGGCGGAACGAAACACTAGCCGAGTTGCCTTCCCGCGCTACAATGAATGGATGGGCAAGGGCAATGGGCACGTTTTCGGGGCACGATATGACGCGGACGGAAAACAATTTGAAGGCTGTGTCGCCGCCTCGCGCCAAGCGGCGTGGGGAACCCGGATTTACCAATTCCTCCCGCTACGAGAGAATCGCCTGCATGACCGAACTCTCGCACTACGATTACGAACTTCCCATCGAACTGATCGCGCAACGGCCGTTGGTGACTCGGTCGGATGCCCGCCTGTTGGTCGTCGATCGCCGTAGTGATTCCATTACGCACGCCCATGTTCGTGATTTTCCCGACCTTTTGCATCCCGGCGACGGTCTCGTGCTGAACGATACACGTGTCGTGCCGGCACGGTTGGTGGGAGTGCGGTCGGATACGGGCGGACGCTGGTTCGGCTTGTATTTGGAATCGGACGGCGGCGGTAATTGGCATTTGATGTCCAAGACTCGAGGTAAATTGCGCGAAGGCGAGACGGTCACCTTGCAGGATCGCGCCGGCCACGATGAACTGCGTCTACGAATGCTGAAAAAGTTTGACGACGGAACGTGGGCCGCGCGACCCGATTCGAACGAAGCAGCCGTCGAAATTTTGGAGCGGATTGGGCGCGTTCCGCTACCGCACTATATCCGCGACGGCGAGATGGAAGACGCGGACCGGGAAACCTATCAAACGGTGTTCGCCGAACAGCCGGGTGCGGTCGCCGCGCCGACGGCCGGACTGCATTTCACCGCACAACTATTGGAACAGATTTCCAATCGCGGCGTTGCCATCGCCAAGGTCACGTTGCATGTGGGCATGGGGACGTTTCGTCCAATCTCGGCGCAGCGCGTCGATGAACACGTGATGCACGAAGAATGGGGACGCGTCACCGCCGATGTAGCGGATCAATTGAATCAAATTAAAGCCAGCCAAGGTCGTGTGGTGTGCGTGGGCACCACGGTGGTTCGCATGTTGGAAACGGCGGCCGGACAGGGAACGCTCGCGCCCTGGGAAGGCAAGACCGATCTGTTCATTCGTCCGCCGTATGAATTCCACGCCGTGGATGCACTGATGACAAATTTTCATTTGCCGAAATCCTCCTTGCTCGTTCTGGTGCGTACGTTCGGTGGTGACGACTTGATGCGTCGGGCATACGACGAGGCAATCCGGGAAGAGTACCGTTTTTTCAGCTATGGCGATGCGATGGTGATCTTGTGAGAAATCGATTGAGGAAAATGCGTTGCCGCGCGACGATACGGCTCGCGACAACACCGCTCGCGACAACACCGCTCGCGACAACACCGCTCACGACAACACCGCTCACGACAACACCGCGCAGGGGATGGTGTGGCCGGCGCGTCGGTGGTAAGTTTGTACCTGATAGCGATTCAATGCACTCCCTGCCAAGGTAGCTTTCGATCAAGGAAAGGATTCGACCATGTCGCTCGTACAGACGGAACATGTGCTTGTCGTTCCCACGGCGGTTTTTCACGGCCTCGGGCACTTTCAAGGATTTTCGGGCGATGTCGAGCGGTATTTAGAGGAGTTGCTCAGCCCGGAACACACCAGCTATCGGCCACGCGGCGAAATGGAAGTCGATCCAAGTTTCAAACAGTTGATCCCGTACGTCATCTTTCGTCATACCGACGATGCTGGCCGGCAGAGCGTGTTTCAGTACACGCGCGGCAAGGGCCAAGGTGAAGCTCGGTTGCACAGCAAACGAAGTATCGGCATCGGCGGACACATTTCATCGGACGACGCGGAAATCGACGATGTCAATCCGTACGACGAAGGACTGCGGCGCGAGATTGCCGAAGAGGTCGTGATCGGTACCGAGTATCGACAGCAATGCGTGGGTTTGATCAACGATGATGAAACCGAAGTGGGCAAGGTTCACCTGGGCGTCGTCCACTTCTTCGATGTCGAGTCGCCGAATGTAAAGCCGGCTGAAAGCGAAATCGTCGACGCCGGTTTTGAAAGCGTGGATAGCTTGGTTCAGGACACCGACGGATTTGAGAGTTGGTCGCGGATTTGCCTGGAGGCCTTGTTGGGGCTGGCACCCCGCTGATGTTGGATTGCAACGTCGCTCCTCGCGACCGCAACTCTCAAGCAAGCGTTTTTTCCGCCCTATCCGCCAGAGCAGAGGTTGACGCTAGGTGATTTCGTGGCGGGGTATGCGTGAGTGCGAGGATTGGCCCTACGGTTGCCCCGTCCCTTGGACTGCGGGGTCGCCACCGTTTGGCTCCATTTCTCCTCCGCCACCGCCCAGCGGCTCATTCAACGAAATGTTTTCCAGATGATGGACTAGCTTTGACTCACCGTCTTCGAAAGCAACGTCGTAGCGGTACGCGACGTAGACCTTATACGAGCGAGCCAATCCTCGCCAAGTATAAACCTGAACAAAAGAACCCTCGGCGGGAATCTCATCGGAATCCGGGGCGCGACCGACCATCTTTTCGACAACTTCCGGCGTTACCGCCTCGGTCTGGGGCGTATTCCACAAGTCTTGGAGCTTCTGATACGCAGCGCTCGATTGAGATCGGCAGAGAACGTCCAGGCCCAGCGCGATAACCGCGACAAGCAGGACAAGCACCAACACGATCCGAATAACGAGCTTCACGACCGACCCGCCTGACTTGGCATTCACGTTCATCATGGTCTCTTTCACTCCCTGGCCATCGTTACAGATTAATCCCAACCCCGCGCTAGGAATTAGTTATAGCCGGTTTCCACTCGTCAATCGACAATCTTGCCGTCGATCTAATGAATTACTTTCGCGTCACGCGGGAGGGTCGGCGGCCAAGAGAAACGCCGCTCATCATGGGGACTTCCAGGTTGCTGGGGTGGTGTCAATCCTGATGCTTTGAGAACCACTGTCCGAGACCGTCCGAGTAACCTGGCCTAACGCTTTCTTCGGCTCACGGAATCCGCCACGTGTAGTCCGACGATCCTGGCAACCAGCACGGTCAGATAGAGCTGCCCGACGACTGCCTGAAGGGTCACCAACGCCCGCGCGGCGGATGACACCGGCACGATGTCTCCGTACCCCAGCGTCGTCATGGTTACAAAACTAAAATAGAATTCGAGTCCCGCCGTCGCCGAACCCAAACGCATCGCGCCCCGCGTGTCGCCCGCCGCAAGCGAATAATGAAAGGCCCCGGGCTGGAAGGTCTCCAGAACCGAGTATGCCAATGCCCACAACGTCCCCAGCAGCAAGTAGACGCACAGCGATGCGAAAATCGTATTCGTCGTCACGCGCTCGCTTTCAAAAATGAACTTGAGCAGCACCAGAATGACATAGCTCAAAAAGAACGCGCTCAGCAGGTGACTGGCGACGTGCGTTTCCACCCGAAACAACACGACATCGCAGAGTTCGAGAATGATGGCCGGAACCGCGAACCACAGCGCCGTCCAAAATGATCGTCCCTTGTTGGTGACCGTGAATACCGCGGCCAACAGCAAGAGAGTAAAGGCCACGCCAATGGCCACTCTTGACACCATGGGCTTGAGACGCGGGGCGAATAATTCGACAAACGGCCCGTAGACAAAGAGCAACAACAGCGCCACCAGCAGCACGGCAAAGCGGTGCTGCCGCACGTACGATAGCATGAAAGCCAATGGCGTTTGATCACTAGCGGTCATCAAGGAGGTCTCGTCTGTTCGTCCATTCGTGCATCGCGGCGGCGATAATTATAGTCAAATGCGTGTGGGGCGTTTGGGGGCGACCCATCGCGGGGGACAAGCTGCTAGCGGCGACTGAATGCAAACCTCTTGTCGGATCGGCTGATCTCTCTTGTTCGCGCGGCCCTGGTTCGGCTAATATCTCCCCGAGCTTCGGCGCGCCACGCATTCCCCACTGCGCGGGTGCCAGCCAACACAGCCTCTTCGATGCGATTCACTTTGCAGGAAAGGATTCCGGAGTGACCAGCACTACTTTGCAGCAATTGGCAACCTTGGTTGGTGGTTCACTAACTGGCGACGGGGCGATCGAAATCACGGGTGCCGCCATCATTCGAGACGCGGGGCCGTCGGACATTACCCTCGCGGACCATGAAAAACTGACGGGCGAACTTGAAACATGTATCGCCGCCGCCGTGGTCGTACCGACCCGTTTTCACCCGACCGGAATTGCTTTCATCGCGGTTGAAAACGTCCACGAGGCTTTCGCCAAGATTGTTCAGATCTTTCGTCCCGAATTGCAGCGGCCGCGAGTTGGAATTAGCGCGGTGGCGCACATCAGTTCCAAAGCCAAGCTGGGAACCGACGTCGACGTCTATCCGGCCGCTTACATCGAAGACGACGTGGAAATTGGCAACGGATCGACCGTTCACTCGGGCGTGCGGATTCTTTCGGGTTGCAAAATTGGAAAACACGTGACGATCTTTCCCAATGCCGTGATCTACGACAACACCGTGATCGGCGACCACTGTATCATTCATGCCAATGCCGTGATCGGCGCTTATGGGTTTGGATACAACACGGTGGACGGGCGTCACGAATTGTCCGCTCAACTGGGTAACGTCGAGATTCGGTCGCATGTCGAAATCGGCGCTTGTTCAACCATTGATCGCGGGACGTATGGCTCGACGCTGATCGGCGAAGGAACGAAAATCGACAATCAAGTGATGGTCGCTCACAACTGCCTCATTGGCCGGCACAATTTACTCTGTTCGCATGTTGGAATTGCCGGAAGCTGTACGACTGGTGACTATGTCGTGATGGCGGGACAAGTTGGCATCGGCGACCATGTCAACATCGGCGATCAGGCGGTAGTGGCTGCCAAGTCGGGCGTGATGGCGGACATTCCTCCCGGTGAATCGCACTTGGGAATCCCTAGTACGCCCCTTCGCCAACAGATGGTCATGCAAGCCGCGTTCAGCCGGTTGCCGGCGATTCGCAAACAGTTGCAGAAACTCGAACGCAAGGTGGAAGGCATGAATGAAAAGATGGAATCCCGTTCGTCACGAGAAGCCGCCTAGAGCGTGGGCCCAGTTTGGTTTTCGTATACCTTTGGGGCACCAAATAGTGAAGCCGTGACGGACCAGCTATCCGACTCTTTTTTTGATTTGACCCTACACCAGGAGCGCGTGAAGTTCGTCACCGTTTTCCGTCGCGATCGTGGCGAATGACTCTGCTGACCAAGGACACGACCAAGGACGGAAGGATGCGTGGAAACAGTGCCTGACCCAGCTCCAAAGAAAATCGGCTTGATCGCTGGTTGGGGCCGGTATCCAATCGTCGTCGCGAAAACACTTCGAAGCCAAGGCTTTGAGGTTTATTGCCTGGGCATCAAGAATCATGCCGACCCAGAGCTGGCGAACATCTGCGCGGATTTTCGCACGTTTGGGATTGCGCGGCTTGGCGCGCAGATTCGCTACCTTCGCCGGCGCGGCATCAAGTGCGCGACGATGGCCGGCAAGATTTTCAAACATCTGTTGCTGTATCAGGGTGTGGCTTGGATTCGGCATCTGCCCGACCTTCGCGGCTTTCGAGCTGCCTTTCCATTTTTCTTCAGTCGTACCAAGGACCTCAAGGACGACACCATGCTCAACGCGTTTGTCAATGAATTTGGCAGAGACGGAATTCGTTTTGCCCCGGCCACCGACTTCGCCCCGGAGTTGCTCGTTGGCGAGGGCCGGTTAACGCGTCGCAAGGTAACCGCCTTTGAACACAAGGATATCCTCTTCGGCTGGAATCTGGCCAAGGAAATGGGTCGGCTGGACGTCGGCCAATCGGTAGCCGTCCGAGACCGCGTGGCGATTGCGGTCGAGGCGATGGAAGGCACCGACCAGTGCATTCAACGTACTGGCGAATTATGTCCACGGGGAGGATTCACCGTGGTGAAAGTCGCCAAGCCGCAACAAGACATGCGGTTCGACGTTCCCACCATCGGCCTGGGAACGCTCGAAACATTGGTGGCGGCAGGAGGTCAGGTTCTGGCGGTCGAAGCCGACAAGACGATCATCATCGACCAGCCCCAGGTGATTGAATATGCCGACCGGCATCGTCTGACCGTCATTGCCGTCAACGAACAGTCGCTGCAGCACACTCTCTCGGAAGTCAACTCATCCCATCACGCGGCTTGAGAAGAACTAGCGGCGACGCGTCTTACTAATCCGGCGGGCCGCTTTTGTGACGAACGGAACGAGCGCCGCTCCCGCCCCCCCTCCAAAGATGGCGGATAACGCGACGGCGGCAAGCGATGGCAACCCGATGGGCCACGCCACGAGCAAGAAGAAGAGCAGACCGGCCGCGAAAAATGGTAGCGCGTACAGCAACTTGACCAGCGGCAGTCTCGGTCCGAACAAGTCAGTACTGGTCGGATTCCAAGCCAACGAACTGACCGTCTCATCCGCAAGATGAACCACGCGTAGAAATTCCTCAAGGCTGCCGCGAAGGTTGAAGGTGAATGCCAATTCCATTTCTTCATTGGACGGCTTGGCGTGTATTACATATTTGCGTGCCCAGAACTTGCCACCCTCAAGCGAATAGGAAAACGCCAGATGGCCTTCCTCCCCGTCCAGTACCAAATGCGCGCCGAAACACTCGGCCTCCGGCAGGTCTTCAGCCAAGTAATCCGACGCGACCTCTGCCATGCGATCGAGTGTGCTTCGATCATCGTTCAAGGGAACGCTGTCAAAGAACGCGTTCGACGTCCAGGGGCCCGGATGCACGCTCAACTGTAGATCGCTGTCCTGATGGCGCTGCTGAAAGAGAATACTGGCGTCAACTCCGGCGGATGCCGGGATCCCTTCGTCGTACCGTGGCGGAGAATCCGCGATTCGCCAGCGAGGATGCCTTGGGAATGAGGGAGTGTACTCTCGAATGTCGAGTTCAGCCCGATGGCGTGCATCGACAACGGCCCAGTCGCCAATATCCAGCAAAAAGGAGTCGCTTCGTCCCAGGAAAAACTCACGTGGCATGGAATGCGTGGCCTGATTTGGCTCGACTTGCGACACGTCGAGACCATAACTTTCACTCATGAAGTCGAGTACTGTTGCGACCTCCGGAGGATTTTGACAGTCAAGCACGCCGCAGGACTCAGCGTGAAGCCGTCCAAGTAGATGCTTCGCCTCGTCCGACGCAGCGGCCGCGAGTGTCGAAGGCCGCAGCCGAACATCCAGGACCGGCGTCTCCGTTTCGAGGAGTTCACGCAGTTCCTCACAAGTATGCTCCGACTCCCAGTACTCAGGTCGAGTGAAGGCGATCGATTTTTGGGCATTTCTCGCACCGGATAAAAATGCCTGGCGAAATTCGGACCGATTTGCGAGCAGGATCTCATACTCGGCGAACCAGACTGGGATTCCAGACGCAATAAGCAGTTCGACAACGGGCCGAACTAGATGGACGTCAAGGGATCTATAACTCACGAAAACGTAAGGCTTGCCACGTCTTTTGATATCCAGCGATCCATTCATGGGTATCAGAATCAAGGCGCCGCCTTGAAGGAAAGCCAAAGGAACACTACGAACACGACCCCAAGGCAAACCAGGAGCCCCAAGACTTGCCAGAATTTGCTGCTTTGGCGACCTTCTTTGCCGGCATTGTAGGAATCTGCTCGTATTGCGTGGCGCAGAGTAAGTAGACAATCAAGCCACAGTGGCATGCACGTCCCAATCGCCAAGCCAAGGAACAGGTAAATCAATTGTCCGCTGGAGGCAAGCCAACTTGCGGCGAAAAATGGTACCCCGAATATCACCGTCCCGACCACCGACCCGATGCGCAGTCCGGAGAGCCAATTTCCGAGAGTTCTTCCTTGTACGTAGACTTTTACGTACGCGTTTCGGATAAGCGACACAACACCGACGACGTCCAGTGTCAGGAATATGCAAAGTGTAATCTTCCAGAGATTCATATCAGCACGCATGTCATGAACAATAGCCCTCGGCGGATTGCGTTATTTCTTGGCGGGAGCTTTCTTCGTATCCGGATTGGCCATGCCGCGCAGCAACAAGAGAACTTGCCCTTGCCGAACGAGGGTGCCTTCATGGATTTGTGTTGGACCATTCGCCACGACGCCGGCATGAGGCGCGACCACTCGACAGCGACGCAACTGCTCGCTGGCTCGATCCAAATGGCGCTGTTCGACGTCGAGTAAGACACGCTGCACCGCATATGCAGCTTCTATCTTTCTGATCTGAGCTTTACTCTCGAAGAGTACTCTTTCTTGTGACGCCTTCGCGGCAACCACGGCGTTCTCCAACTCTTTCGTCCGACCAGGAGCTAAGACTTTTTGAAAGACGTCGAGTCTCAATTCGGCGACTTCCAGCTTCAATTGTGCTTGCTTGACCAAGGACGCGTTCGCCTCGGCCTGGTATCGCTGCAACTCCAGCCGCGCCTCGGCAACCGCTGCTTCCAACTCTTTGGTTTCGATCAACCGAGTCCCCTTCAGGTAAGTCGAAAGTGAAAGCTCCGCGTTTTCGGCCTGTTGCAGCGCCTCGGCGTGATGGCTCTTCGCGGCAACCTCGGCGCGTCGGCGATCGCTATCGGCGTGCCGCACCAACAGATCTGCGGAATGCAGTTTGGCCTTTTGGGCGCTTACGATTTCCCTGAACGGAGACGAGTCAAATTCGACTAGTAGGTCACCCTCCTCGACATACTGGCCCGCGGCAACGATGGAGCGAATGCGAACTGTGCCGCTGGTTGGACTCACGACTTCGCAGCGAATGGGTGAACCCCTGAGTTTTGTGGAACCTTGCTTTGGCGATGGGTTCTGCCGTGGGTCGCCTAGACGGATCTTCGGTGCAGTCGGCTGGCGAGCCTTTAGCTGTTCGATCTCTTTCTCCAACTTCGCAACCCGCTTGCGCAAGTCCTCGCCGGCATTGCGTTGACGAGCCACGCCATCTTTCACTTGCACATCCAATCGCTCGACAAGGGCTTCGATGACCTGTAATTCCGCCTCGGGCCCCTTGGCTATGAGCGAGTTTGTTCGAGGGTCGGCGCTGATACGCAGTTCGGCCGTCGGGACACGCATGCCCCGTGGCATGTTGATGCGTGGGGCACCGTTCTTGGACAGCTCCATCAACTCGCTCACGATCTGTCGTACCTCGTCGGCCGAGGCGTACACTAAGGGAAAGACCTTGATCATCTTTTCCGGCTTACGCGCCGCGGTGGCCTCCACTGGTGGCTTTCCGTCTTGGGCTTGCCCGACGGTGATCGCGGCCAAGGTGGCAAGCAAGACAGTCGCAGGGAGTAATTTCGTTTTCATGATTGGGATCTCCACTCTGGCGGTAGCTTCGAACACTTGATGATTGGTAGAAGCGATGCGGCCGCACGTTTCAGAAACCGAACTTGCAGCCTTGCTTGGGTGAATTGAAGTCACTCCCCGCAGTGGTGTAACATACCATCTCACCACGATCCGATGAACAATTGCAGTTGGGAGCGACCAAATAAATGTTACCAGGCATCAAACAGTTTGATTTGAGTGGGAAGTCGGCCATCGTCACGGGAGGCTCGAAAGGGCTGGGCGAGGCCATGGCGGCTGGACTTGCGTCGGCAGGCGCGGACGTTTTGATCACCAGCCGACATGCCGACGAAGCGGCCACGACCGCCGAGCAGATCGCTAAGGATTTTGGACACAAGGCCATCGGCATCGAGTCGGATGTAACCAATCCGGCAGCGGTTGACGCCCTGGTTCAACGGGCCATGGACGAATTCGGCAAGATCGACATTCTAATCAACAACGCCGGCATCAACATTCGCGGCCCGATCGACGAGTTGACGTATGAACAATTCAAAGAAGTTCAAGATGTGAATGTAAACGGCGTGTGGCTCGTGACGCGGGCCGTTGTTCCGCACATGAAAAAGGCCGGCACTGGCCGGATTATTATCCTGGGCAGTACGCTGGGCGTGGTTGGATTGGAGAGCCGAACTCCATATGCTTCGAGCAAGGGAGCGGTCGTCCAAATGACCCGGGCACTGGGATTGGAACTGGCTCAAAACGGCATCACGGTCAATTCAATTTGCCCCGGCCCGTTCCTGACGCCCATGAACATCCCGATCGCCGATCAGGAACAAACGAAAAAATTCATCGTCGGCGCCGTGGCCCTCGGGCGCTGGGGAAAGCTGGAAGAAATCCAGGGCGCGGCGATCTTCCTAGCCAGCGATGCGGCGAGCTACATGACCGGCAGCCTGGTCACCGTGGACGGCGGTTGGACGGCGCGATAGGCGTCAAGCTGAATTCCAAAGCGTTAGGGCGATTGGTAATTTTCGTCATCCCAATGCACTTTCGGTTGGGTGCCCAGGAAAGCATTCGAGCCAGCGCGATAGAGGACCAGCCAGCCGCCACGCGGGCCGCACTTGTCCACGGCGATGATGCGCGTCACGCGAAGCTCTGGAAATCCGAACCGGCCTTTCCGCAAGGGAAGGATTCTTGGTGACACGTTTTCGAGCTGGAGATCCGCTCGCCGCGCCCAATTCACCGCATGCTGGTAGGCCATGAGCCAATGGATCGCCAGACCGCATCCCACGAACAATGGAAGGGGTGCCGCGATCGGGCCAACGGCAAAAAAACCCACTGTCGAGAAGCAAACGCAAACCAGCAGCAGAGCGGCGTGGTCGACAAAGCTATCCGCTGCTATTGGGAAGTTGATTGAGACTCTGTTTGGAATTCCCATGGCTTGAATAGGAACACTTCTTGCCAGACAGTGCCCGATCGAGACGGCTGAGGTTTGTTGGCCGGTCGCGCAATCCGGCTCTCATCTACTTCTTGGCCACCTTGTAATTGCAGTGCATCACTCGGCCGTACTGATCAAAGTTGAGATTCATCGTACCGGCGAATTCCGCTCGGGCGCGGATGCGGGGCGGCGATCGCCACTTCGATCGCGCATGGCCCTCAAAAGTAAACTTGTGCAGATCGCCTTTGCGGGTCTCCAGGCGGACTCGGTCAACTTTGGTTTCAAAAACCTCCGAGTATCGGTGTTTGCGAGCCATGGCGTTCTCGATAATTCCAAACGCACAGTTGGAAGCTTCGCGGTGAACTCTGCGAGACCGGTTCGCCGCCGTCAGGCCCGTCCAATAGTCGTCCGAATCGCCGGCAAGCGTCTCGACCAGCTTGATGACTTTACGGTCGTTCGGTGCCACGGCGTGAACCGTCGTATCGAACGGCATCCAGTCGTCGGGAGACGGATCAGACACACGCGCCAACACGAATTGCACCGGCCGCTTGTGCTTGGTTTCATACTGTCGCGCGGCGCTGGTCAGGGCCAGATTCTGACTCCAGACATTCACGACTTGATCGCTGCCTTTTTTATAGTCCAGCGGCAGAGCCGACAGCATTTTGGCGTCGACAAATTTCTCGAACAAATTCTTGTGCTGATCGTGCAGGCGTCGCGATCCGATTTTGACACCCCGCACGATAACCGAGGCGTAATGAACGTCGCCCGGCAAATCGAGCTTGTTGTTGATTCGTTGAATCAACTCGCTGCTGGGCCGAATCGCCGTGGCGCGAGTCCCCAGGAAGTCGCCAAAGTGCTCCGCCTTGGTCGCGCCCAGATGAGGCGTGGAGATCGTAATCAAGCGGCCGACATCTCGACGATACTCAAGACCCGGCAAAGCGCTTTGCAAATAGGTGCGGGCCACTAAGCCGCCCGCGCTGTAAGCGACCAGATTGATCTTCTTCGCGCCGGTATATCGGCGCAGTACTTTCAAGCACTCAGCCAGTTCCAATGTTTTGTAGGCCAGTCCATCTACATTCGCGCTCGATGAATAATCAAGCACGAAAAGATTGGCTTTACTGGGATCGCCCCGCACTCCCGTTCTCTCCAAGCATGCAGGCAAAGTCAGGTCGGCTCCCTTCGGCCGGATGATTCCGCCAAACTTGTGCCCCGCGCGATCCATGACGCCAATGATGCCCGTCCAATAAACCTTGCCTTCCTTGTTCTTGACGGGGGCACCAAAGGACAGTGATGGATCGTCCAAGGTGAATTTCATCCCGGGCAACAACAATGTCACGTTGTCGACCGAGGCTTCCGCCGCCGAACCGTACGACGCAGTCACCGCCGCAAGCAGCAGGGCAAGCCCCATGCTGAGCCAGGCCTTGGTTCGTGTGAGTACTTCTCCAAACAATTTCATACGTTCCTCCCGAGCGTTTGAAAATGAGAAGGGGGAGTGCCGTCGCGCGTCATTGTACGCGGCATCCCTGAGTGAGTCGTCGTCGAAAAGCGTGCCATCCACATCATTACTGAACATTTCCGATACTACAAGCAATTGGCGCATGGCGGGAAATCCATCGAAGCTTCCCCGGCCACTAGACTGGTTAGCGAGACATGAAATTGTGAAAAAGGGTTCGCGGGTGCCTGGAGGGTTGTTGAACGCGTGGGTTGCGGGCAGGCCGCCAAGTCTCCGAATTGGCCGCAGCCAATTATGTATTCGCCGGAAACTCTTCAATCTTCAGTTCGTCCTAAACTACTTGCACACCATGCACTTGCGCCGCAGCCGGACACATGGCAGGCGACCGAACGGTCTGTCCCCGGTCCCCGTCAAGACCGGAACGGCGCATCGAAGCTGTGCTTAATTGAGGAAATGAACCCAGGCTGGAAGGACTTGCATGAGTCGATCCGTTAGCCGTCATTCCCGCGCAGGCGGGAACCCAGACACGACGTGACAAGCACGGCCAACGCGACCACTACGACCGTCATTCCCGCGCAGGCGGGAACCCAGTGACGTTCGCAATCTGGGTTCCCGCCTGCGCGGGAATGACGGCCGCGCGCAGCGGCCAGACATCATCCAAACCAACGGCCATGAGACAACCCGCCGTTTCTTCCGCAGAGGGGAATCCAGCGTACGGCAAACAGTTTGATCGTCATTCCCAAATTTCATTATTAAGGCGGACATCTGCCACCTGTCGTCAGAAGTTAAGCAGTACTGACTGGTCAAACCCAAGATGTGCGATCGCTTTCAAAAAGTGATCGGGCTCGATTTCAGCTTTCTGAGGGCACAATTGAATAATCCGCGCCTCCAGTGCGTTTGTCGTTTCTCGCAATGCTGCCGCACGTTCGAAATCCCCATTAGCGCATACCTGTGCCTTACTCAATTGCCAGCGTTGAAGTTCTTCCGTAAGTTCATTTCGTGAATCGATGCATTTGGAAGTTAGGGCGTTACGCAAGACGGCATCTGACAGTTGGCGAAGTTGCAAGGTCTGCAAGAAGTGACCAAGCGCCTTGTTGTTCTGCCTACAATGTCGCTCAATTCGATGCAAGAAAGCAAAGGTGGAAGCCGCAACGAAAACCGGTTCTCGTGGGTCGTCATGAAGGCACGACGCACATCTCAAGAGTACATTTTTTGGTAGTGAATGTTGCATACCGCGCCCGATGCGATTGTCCTTCAACCAAAGAACTGACATGCGCTATCTTACAATGCAGTCTGACAGGCGGAAAGTTTGAAAATGCACGCAGGCTACTTGCGAACGTGACTGGATTCCCGCCTGCGCGGGAATGACGGACGTGCGGGAATGACGGACGCGCGGGAACAACGGACCCACGCTCTTTAACTCCGGTACTCGTCGGTTTGGTGGACATCGGGGCGTGGGCGAGTGCGTGGCTAGTCATGACGTATTTCGCACTGGGGCATCGCCCGCTTGAGTCGCTCTATTTCTCCAGCCGACAACTTGTTGCCAGCGACATCAAGTACTCTTAGCCCCATCAGTTCTTCGATCTCGCATGGTAGTGAAGCGAGTTGGTTGGCCCTCAAGTCCAACTCCGTCAGCTTCTTGAGCGCGCCAATCTCCGGCGGGAGCGTGGTGAGTTGGTTGTCGTGGAGATCGAGCCTCGTCAGATGGGTGAGCTTGCCGATCCCGGGCGGGAGTGCTTTCAATTGGTTGCCGTCGAGGTACAGCGGCACTTCGGGCGATGGCAGGCGAATCTCGGTTAGGTGCGATCTTGCAAACCTGCACAAGAGTTGGTGCATCGACTCGTCGAGATCACGGAAGGCCACATCGCACTGCATGATCGTTTCATCCAGCGCGCCTTCGAGGGCATCAAACTGTTCCATTCGCAGCGAGTAATCCAAAAGGCCGTCATCGCCAAACTCAGCCAAGATTCGTCGTACAAGGCGGGCAACCTTTGGATCACCGATCGTCTCCAGATAGCTGGGCGTTCCGTGGGCGAGATCACCACCGATATCGAATATCCACATACCGAAGCCCCCGTTGCAGACATAGCTATAGAGGTCGTAAACGGCCAGGATTATTCGCTCGGGTTCGTTGAGCGCCTCCAAGCCGCCTTCGTCGTAGCGTGGCCGGATTCGGTCGACAAGATCTACCACGAGATCAGCGTCGCCGTAGTCTTCAAGTTCCTCGTTTGACGGCCCGTTCAGGTCCATACTGCGATAGTAAAACTGACCTGAGTAGGATTCATCACGAAACTGGTAGTCGATGACCTTGTCGCTTACAAACTTGTCGCTTACAAACATGCCGCTTACAAACATGTCAAATGCCGGTGGAAAGGCATGCGATTGAATAGAGCGGTACGCCGAAATCACGAAGACCGTGGCAGCGAATGCCACCGCCATCGACCAGGCACCGCTCAAAAAGAAAGAGAGTGGATAGAAGACACCAATCATCGTGCCAATCAAGAGAACCCACTGAAGCAAATGGCGTAGAGTTCGATCGAGCATCAGCCGTCGCTTGCAATCGGAACAGATCGGCAACCAAACAGCCGTATTCGGCCACAGCCATGCCAACGGCGTGCCGACCACTTGTCTCCAAGTTGGCACACGAAACCAATGAACATCGTTTGGATTATCAAGCAAGCAGGCGACGCAGACGTTCGGAAAGCGGGCGACTTTCTCTCGCGGCAATCTGATCTGGTGCATAGGGTCCCCTGGAGCGTCTTTGGCGGCACGTTAGACCGATCGCGTAATTCCTCCGTCAACGCGAAGGTTTTGACCGGTAATGTATCTTGCGCCGTTCGATAGCAGAAATGCCACGGTCTCCGCGATTTCGCCGGTCGTTCCATAACGCCCCATCGGAATACGGTCCCGAAATTCTTCTTTCTCTGGGAGACTATCAATAAACCCCGGCAGGACGTTATTCATTCGGACGTTTACAGGCGCGTACTCGTCCGCAAATAGTTTGGTGAATGCGGCGAGACTGGCTCGAATCGCGCCGGACGTTGGAAACGCTGGATCGGGCTCGAAGGCCGCGAAGGTGGAGATATTCACGATCGATCCGCCGCCGCGAGATTCCAAAATCGGGGTGACGAGCCTCGCAATGCGCACGACGTTGAGCAGATAGACATCCATTGCCAGGTGCCAATCGTCGTCGCTGATTTCGAGAAGTTTTCCTTTCGGCCCGTGGCCGGCGCTATTTACAACGGCATCGATCCCGCCGAAAGCGTCCATCGCGGTTTCAACAAGGCGCTCGAGGTCGGCCGTGTTTTGGTTCGACCCGGTCACGCCGATGCCTCCTAGTTCGTTTGCGAGAGCTTCACCGCGACCTGAGGATGATAGGATCGCAACTCTGTAATCGAGATCGGCGAGTTTGCGCGCGATTGAGGCGCCCATGCCACTACCAGCGGCCGTGACAAGTGCTACTTTGGTGTCCAATTGCTAATGCCTTTCTTGAACCGCCCATTGTGTCCGTCACGGATAAATAGGCTTGGTTTTTGATGGTTAGAGCGACCGCATTTGCATGGATACAAGTTTGCCACTGCCAAGCATCCGTGTGCCAATTTGCACGAAAGCTGCTTTTTCGTGGAACCGCAAGGAGACCGTGTTGGGCGGATCAATATCAATTTCCGCAACAATGGACAGCAGGTCCGCCTGTTCCGCCCACGATTGAAGGTGGGAGTAGAGTGCGCGACCAATCCCGTGGCTCCGACACGCCTGGGCGACAACGACTCGATCGATGTAGACAAAGCGTTTGAGCCGTTCCGAGAACCAGCGATAGTTGTCATTGTCGTAGGCACAGGCGTCCGTCAAGCCCATCAGGAAAGCCACGACTTGCCCATCCGTCTCGGCGACGGTAGTGATCGCGCATAACTCTAACAGTCGTCGGAAACGGGCGGTATCCATCGGGCTCGTGACGGCGACGGACGCTGTGTTTAGCTTAATGATATCTTCGCCGTCGTCGATCGTTGCGTCGCGAAGAATGAAATCACTCACACGTTTGGTCTCTGTTGAACAGCGCGTATTGAGGAAGTCACCGCCAAGATTAGGTCGTGGACAACGTCTCGACGAACGGTCCAGCGTACCAGTCGATTCGCCTTCTATCCATCCCGTCCCCACGCGTCATCGATAGTTGCAAGGGGTCATGGTGAAAAGGGTGGGAGAAAACTTCGGGATGAACCGCCTCGGAGTTTGGCATGGACCCGTGAACACCGGATTTTGGCGTTCGGGCGTATGTTACACTGCCTGAATCGCCGCAATTTCGTAATGGCCTGGTGGGCGGGCACCTTGGCGTTGCCCCTTGGAAATTGGGGAAGCTGAAATTGGTCCTTGAAGAGACGTTGTGAGATCGAGGCGTTATCGCGCTCGGTTTTCGATCTAACAGGATGCCTTGAGACTTGAAATAGGTAAGTCGTATGAACGTCGCTAAACAAATCGCGGATCATTTGGCGAATGCCAACTCAGCGGTGGCCTTCACGGGAGCCGGGATGAGTACCGAGAGTGGTATTCCCGACTTTCGTTCGCCCGGCGGAATTTGGGCCACTTCGCAGCCGGTCTACTACGACGATTTTCTCGCCAGCGCCGAGGCTCGCTATGAGTACTGGCGGCAAAAATCGGTGTCGCACGACGACTTCTTTAACAGTAAGCCCAATGCCGGACACGCCGCGCTGGCCAAGTGGGAGGCGGCGGGCCGGTTGCGCGGCGTGATTACCCAGAACATCGACGGCTTGCACCAAGAGGCGGGCAGTTCCAACGTTCTGGAACTGCATGGCACGGCGCGTCGCATCGGCTGTCTCGACTGTGAGCAGCGATTCAATGCCGACGAAATGGTGAAGCGTTTCTTAGCGGAGGACGCCGTGCCCGCATGCCCCAGTTGTGGTGGGTTGTTGAAACATGCCACGGTTTCATTTGGCCAGTCGCTGCCGACCGAAGTGCTGGAACAAGCCATTCAATGGAGTACCGAAGCGGATCTGTACATTGCCATGGGCAGTTCGTTGGTCGTGGAGCCAGCCGCCAGCCTACCTCGAACCGCGTGTCAAAGCGGAGCAACCCTAGTGATCATTAATCGCGACAAAACGCCGCTCGACGCATCGGCCGACTTCGTTGTCCAAGAATCGATCGGCCAAATACTCGGTGAGATCGACTGCCACCTCAACGGCTGATCCAAGTGGTGGCAACCCGCAGGCCGGCAGCATTGAGCCAGTTTTAGATGGCCTGCTATGATGGTGTCGTGGTGATCGCCGATCCATGAAATTCCCGCTTTCATCCACACCCAGGAACCGCACAGAAACAGCACATGACCGACTCGTTTGATCCCTATCACAAGTGGCTGGGCATTCCCGCCTCACAGCAGCCGGCAAATTTTTATCGCCTGTTCGGACTTCCCGAATTGGAAAGCGATCCGGATGTGATTGCCAACGCGGCCGACCGCGTCATGGTTCACGTCAAAACGTTTCAAGTCGGGCGTTACTCGGAACATTCTCAACGGTTGCTCAATGAACTGGCGGCCGCCCGAGGCTGCCTGGAAACTGCGGGCAAGAAGGCCAAGTACGACGCGGAACTCAAAGAGCAACTCGCACCGAAAGCTTCACCAGCCGTTCATTTGCCGCCACTCACGGGCAACAATACGGGTTTTGCCCAATCGCCGGTCGCGGCATCCGTCTTGACATCCGCGATGCCGGACCCGCCGATGATCACCACTTCATCGCCATTAGCCTCGCCCTTGGCAACGCCGCCCAAAGCCGGATCACGCGCGATGCCAGCTTTCAATTTACAGGGCCAGTTGTTGAAGCCGCAGCCGATTTGGATGATCGCCGTCGCGGCGGCGGGAGTGTTCCTACTGGGTTCGTTGCTGGGCGCTTTGGTGATGTTTCCACGCGGATCCGAGACCGTCGAGGGCGCGGATGGCGGAGAAGATCCGGGTGCCTCACCCTCGGCGACTCCCACGCATTCACCCTCGGCATCTCCAGTCGATCCTGTTCTTTCATCAACGGACCGTGAGCAGTCCTACGTGAGCACGGGCAGCTTGGAGCCGCCGCCCGGCACACAGGCCCGCAAACTAGTCATCTGGAACCAGCATAACAGCGACTCGCGGGACCGAGGTACCGAGAAGTGCGTCGTGCATCTCCTTCGAGGCGACCATACCGTTTGGACCAGCGACGAAATCGAAGTGGCCTGGCAACCCAACGCCGATGCCAGCACGACAGTCGATTTACCTGGCCATCGTTTTGACCGGCTGCGCGTGGAGATCACCGCGTGGCACGGGCGCGGCGGCGGGCTGGCGGAACTGCAATTATTCGATGGAGAGACCGAGATTGCTCGCGGTTGTCCCGCGCGGGCCAATTCATCACTTAGCGAACGCCATCGGGCCGCGACCATCAACGACGGCATCACTTCGTCCGCCAATTTTGGTTTCTGGATTTTGCCCAACGGAGTTGGCGGCTGGATCGAAATCGATGTTTCCCGACCGATGATCAACAGGCCGGGTGTAATCGCCGACGAAGTCGTGCTGTGGAACACACATAATGCTCATGTGAACAATTCGGGAGCCAAGGTCGTCGATCTGAGGTTGCTGAGGAATCATGAACAGGTTTGGTCGCAAAACCAGATCGAGTTTCCTTGGGAGGAGGATCACGACCATTCGCTTTCCATCCAATTGCCCACAATTGAATTCGATGCGGTGCGCGTGAGTGTCACCGAACCGGTCGTCCATTCCGGACTAGGTGAAATTGAGATCTTGAGGGACGGAGAGAATATTGCCTTGGGCTGCCCGACGCGGACTAGTTCGTTTCACGGCCATGGCACGCGTCCCAGCCGAGTCGTGGACGGGGTCCGCATCTCCAACATCCACTACACCGGATATTGGCTGGGTGCGAATCCGGGCAACGATTGGATCGAAGTCGACGTATCCTGCAATGGCCAGCCCATGGGCAGCGAGAACCAACAAACGGCCGAGTACTACTGTTTCGGAAAAAACGACTGGCAGCGCGGCGTGCAATGGTTCGCCCGTTGTGGCGATTCCCGCTTGCGGAATTTGGCCGAATATGACGGCCAGGTCAAATGCGGCAACGCCGAACTTGTTTCGACGGCCGACCAGTGGTGGGAATTGTCGCAACAGGCGAGCGGGCTGGCCCAGGAAAAAATGAAATTGCACGCACTGCATCACTACGCTCGAGCCGTCCCACGAGTCGATAGCTTGATACGTGAGCGAATGGAGCGCCGCTTGAACCGGGAACTCCAAAACTTTGCAGAGCAAGACTACCTCTATTTCAAACCGCTCGGCGCCAAGTCGGGATTCTTCGCCGGGAGAAGATTTCGCGAAGCGGTTTTTTCCGTCGACGGCAAGTCTTACGAATACGGAATTCGGATGCAACCCGCAAATAAGCCCAAGGTGTCACGCTTGGCGTTTTTCATCAACGGGCAATATAAAAGGCTAACCGGGAACGTGGGGATCAATGATTCGGCATCCGACAAACCGGCATCGCAACTGACCTTTCGAGTCGAGGGCGACGGCCAGTCGTTATGGCAATCCGAGCCTCTTCAACGACGGCGAGTGACGATTCCGTTTCAAGCAGACCTTTCCGGTGTAAACCGTCTTGAATTGGTAGTTGAAGCCGCCGGCCCGATCGCCCACGGACACGCCGTCTGGCTCGACCCGCGGCTTGAGCGTTGATGAAACTCCGCATGGCCGCGGCTCAATCCTTATCTTAAAAATGCCGGTTTCCATGCCGGTTCCTTTTTAGGACTCCGCGGGCGTGGATTTGGCTCCTGATTCATCCGTGCGGTACGTGGCGTCCCGTTCGGTATTGACGAATTTTCGGGTCATGACGGGCAACCTTCCGCGGGGAATCGCCCCACGAAAAGCTAAGTTTGGGTAGCCGCCGGCGCATTCGTGTCGCGCACGATCGGGCGAGCGAATTATCCAACACCGTAAGGAAATTACTTGATGGCGATTGCTACTCGAGAACCGATCCGCGTGCAACGCAACACCTTGCCCATAAAACGGATTGGCGGAGGCGTGATGCTGGCCGCCTTGGGTTCGATAGCCCTGGCTGCTGTGGTGTGGAAGCTCACCGATTCGCCGCGGCGCATGGCCAATCCGGGCGTGCGATTGCCTTTGTCGCCAGCCAGTGAAACCGCATGGACCACCGAGAACGCGTTTCCCGCTCTCAAGTTCTTTGAGCCGACTTGCATAGCCTTTGCGGCGGACGGCAGCGGTCGCGTCTTGATTCTCGAGCGGCGAGGCACGGTGCAACTCTTTCAGAATGAGCCGGCCACGACTCGCAGCCAAACGGTTCTCGATATTTCAGATCGGGTCTGGCGTACTGCCTATGAAGACGACGGTGCCGTGGCCATCGCGCTCCACCCAGAATTCGGACAGAAGGGCTCGGCGAACCGCGACTTCTTTTACTTGCTGTATACGGCCCGACTTGGTAAGCGGCGGAGCGATCGATTGTCGCGTTTCACGCTGCAAGGCGATCACGCGGGCGACGAGTTGGTGCTGATCGAACAACAAGATGACGACCTGTGGCACAACGGCGGCGGATTGGTTTTCGGTGCCGATGGATTTTTGTATGTGGGCGTCGGCGATGAAGGCACGAACGGCGATGGCCTCAGTAATGGACAGCGGATCGACCGCGACTTGTTCTGCGGAGTACTCCGCATTGATGTGGATCAACAGGGTGGCACCGTCAGCCATCCACCAAGACGACAACCAGAATCCGGCAAGACCACCGGGTACTATATTCCCAGCGACAATCCATTTGTGGGCGAGCCGGGCGTTCTCGAAGAATTCTGGGCTCACGGTTTGCGGAATCCCTATCGGCTGGCGTTCGATTCAGTAACGGGAAGACTGTGGGCAGCCGACGTTGGACATCTTCGCCGCGAAGAGATCAATCTGATTGTCCCGGGGGGCAACTACGGCTGGAGCTACCGTGAAGGGACACTCCCGTTTAGCGAGAGCTATCTGCGCGGCCAACCGCCGGCGACGCATCACGGCAGCGAACAACCACCGGTGTGGGAGTATCCGCACCTCAACGGCGACAACTGCGTCATCGGCGGATATGTGTACCGAGGCCAGCAGCATCCGCAGCTCGACGGCAAGTATCTTTACGCCGATAACGGTTCCGGAAGAGTCTGGGCGCTGACCTACGATGGCCAACGCGTGACCTCGAACGAGGAATTGTTGTCATTGCCGGTTTCGTCCAAAACCGGAATCGCTTCGTTGCAACCCGACGCCGACGGTCAGCCGCTGCTGTTGATTCTTGGCGAACACGACACGACGGGCGGCACGATTCGACGGATCATTCCCGCCGAGCGCGGTGCTGCGGCGACCTATCCGCCGCGATTGTCCGAGACCGGCCTGTTTGCCGATGTCGCGACACTCACGCCCGCCGAGGGCGTGATTCCTTACGACGTCAATGCCGGACAGTCGGTTGGCGAAGTGGCAATACGCCGCTGGCTGCTGTTGCCCGGTGACGGCAGCGATCCCGACGCTCAAACCGACCGAATCGGCTATCGATCAGATGCACCTTGGGAATTTCCCGTCGGCGCGGTGTTTGTACAGCACTTTGAACTGGCGGCCGACATGCCTCACGCGGCGTGGCCACGACGATTGGAGACGCGCCTGCTGGTTCGACACAGCGGTGGCGGTGTGTACGGGATCAGTTATCGTTGGAACGAAACAGGGGACGATGCGGAACTGGTCAACGAAGCGGCGGAACTAACGCTGACCGTGCCCGATGCGGAAGGGAATGCTCAGCCGTTCCAATGGCACTATCTGTCACGCCAGTCGTGCCTCGCTTGTCACAACAAAAACGCCGGTTTCGTACTGGGCGTGAACACGCGGCAATTGAATCGCAATGTGGAACCACGGAATTTCTGGGAATCGCCCCAGCAACTGCTGGCCTGGAGCCATAACGGAATGTTCGCTAAATCGCCAGACCCGAGCGAATGGACAACGGCCGCACGACTTGTGGCACCCGCGGATGAAACCGCCGACCTCGACCAGCGAGCCCGAAGTTTTCTAGACGTGAACTGTGCTGCCTGCCACCGTTCCGGCGGAGCACGAGCGAACTTCATGGCTGGTTATGAACACACGGCCGATGTCACGCAGTTGGCCAAACCTGCCAAACAAACTAATTTCGGCATGGAATCCGCGCACATCGTGGCGGCGGGTGACCCTTATCGCTCGGTGTTGTACTATCGCATGGCCAAACTAGGGCAAGGCCGGATGCCTTTCGTCGCTTCCCATCGTCTCGACAAGGAAGGCTTAAGTCTAATCCGCCGCTGGATTGAACAACTGGGTGAAGTGGCTTCGCAACCGGTTCCGCCGGAAGTGGCCGAAAAACGGGCCTGGCAAACCGATCAGCTTCAGCAACTCGTGCGGCGGCAACCAGACGCAAGCAGCGCCGTGCAAGTTGCCGAAGCATTGCTCTCGGATACTAGCGGAGCTTTCGCACTGTGGGAGCCACTGTTAGCGGGTGAGATTGAAGAACCCTTGCGAAGCGAGATCATTGCAGCCGCCCTGCAAAGTCGGAACGACGCGGTCCGCGACCTCTATGAATGGTTTGTCGCGCCGGACCAACGCACTCAACGGCTCGGCACGCAATTCGATCCCAGCAGTGTGTTATTACTGACCGGCGATAGCGAACGCGGCAAGCAGCTTTATCACAACAATAAGGCCTTGACCTGTCGCGGCTGTCACCAGGTACGTTCCGACACGGCCGTCGCGCTGGGCCCCAGTCTGTGGAATATTCACAAGAAGCACGATCCGGAACAACTGTTGCATCACATCGTGGATCCGTCTGCTCGAATTGAAAAAGGATTTGAAACTTGGACCGTGGCAACCGTGAATGGCCAGGTTCTGGTCGGCCTGATCGTATCCCGTACCGACGAAGAAATCGTCCTGAAAGATGCCAACGGCCGCGAGAGCCATCTGTCGCTCGACGACATCGACTTGATGGAACCACAAAAAAAATCGCTGATGCCGGACAATTTGCTCCAGGGCCTCACACCCACCGAAGCGGCCGATTTGCTCGCGTATTTGCGTTCCCTGCAATAACAGCACCGTTTCTCATTCCGAGTGGAATAAGATATTCTTGGATCCGTCCTTTTTCAACCGGCGGCCAGGCCGGATGAATGCGACGTAGGACATCCTGTATCAAGGCCACACGGCGGCCATCGTCGCGCGGGTCGAGCAAACACGATTCGCCTCTTTTAGTGGTTAGAACGCCCCATGGCCTACGACGAAACGCTCGCCGCGCGAATTCGCGAAGTGTTCGAGCGGCAGCCTGACGTTGAAGAGAAGAAGATGTTTGGCGGTGTTGGCTTCCTACTCAACGGCAACATGCTCGTCGGAATATGGAAGGAAAACCTGATCGCCCGGATCGGCCCGGCCGCCTACGCGCAAGCCTTGGCCGAACCCTTCGTCGTGGAATTCGACATCACGGGCCGGTCCATGCAGGGATGGGTTATGGTCGAGCCGGAAGGCGTGGACGAAGACGATGATTTGAAGAATTGGATCGGACGCGCGGTCGAGTTCGTTCAGAGGCTACCAAGAAAGTGAAACGACATCCACGACGAGGCAACGCGCTCGCCTGAATTCCGTTCGCCAAACGTGAGAACGAGTGTGAGTAGCGGAAATTCACGGCGAGAAAATGGTGACGAAGGTCGATTCCGCATAGCGCATAAAAGAACCCCCGTTTGGGCGGGGGCGGAGGGAATGTTTCTGGGGCGAAAACTTGCCTAATTGGAGGAAGCCGAGGAGCCGCCGCCAGCCCCACCGATCAGCATTCCGGTGAAAACATTGGGACTCGCGACGTTCAACGTCATGTTAATGGCCGAGCCGTTTTGTTGCATGGCTTGCGTGAGTGCCAAGCCTGCATTTTCCGCGCTGGCGGTGGCGGTGTTAGCGTCCGTTCCAAAGACGAAGCTACCGGAACTAGGATCCAAGAGGACGCCGGAAACGATGCCCAAACCGGTAGCAAAGGCATTTCCGCTCATACCACGGACTTGCTGTCCGTCGGTGTCCGAAACGATTTCCATTCCAGCCAAACCGAGGCTGTCCAAAGTGGATTGAGGGACGCGGCCCTGTTCGGCGAACGAGGGCGTTGCCATAAGAGCGGACAGGATAACTCCGAGCGTGCAGACGAATTTCATGGGAACCTCCAAGCAGATCAAGAACAGACGAGGATGAGATTTCACGTTGGCGACAGTTGCTGATGTACTGCCAGGTAGATTCGAGACTAATTGGGGTCCGCGATCTGTCCATGCTTGGAGTGGTGACCGTGAACGGGAATTTAAGAAAAGAGGGTTTGGAATTGCGAATGTAACGGTCGGAAGAGCTGAAGGTAGGCTGGGACACCTTGGACGAGCAAATCGAGCCACGATCCTCCGTCATGACACGGCTCCCACGGTATTTGCCGACCCGTTGAAGCAGAACAGAACGCGCCCACTTTTCCGCCAAAACGGCAAAATCCTACTCATCGCCCCCAGGGCAACAACACCGCCGAACATTTAGATTGCGCGAAAACCAAGGCAGTGGCATCCCCCGGTGAAGTTGCGCCTGCGAGCAGTTTGGTAGACCGATGCCAACGGGAGGGTAAGATCGGCATCAAATTGGCGTCCCACCAATGCGCACAAGAATATGCAACATCCGAGCAGAGCGGCCCCGGGCTGGAGCGGGAAAGAGCGACATGGTTTCAACCGACGGAAACGCGACGTCAATAACGCGGCCCCTCTTTTGCTTGCCGCTTTGCAGCCGATACTTGATAATTGGCTGCACGCCTGGACGATGATTTTGCAAACCGCGCGCGAGGCCCCCAGTGACGAGACGTTGCCGACCAGAATGAACGACAGCTTGCAGAGTCCCGTGTATCATGAGCGAAAAGCGACGTCATTTCAGTCTCGCTCAGTTGTTCCTGCTGACGATGTTGGGAGCGGGGCTTTGCACATATTATTCCGCGGTACTGCGTACTAGCCTTGAACACTATCACATCTGGAAAATCGTCATCTCGCCGCGCGGAGGATGGCTCGCTCGTGCCAGCACACGCGGCTTGGTTGTGTTCAATCTGCAAACGGGCACTACGTGGCTGAAGATTAAGGATGCAAGAAATCCCGCATTCTCGCGCAATGAGCAACGGGTCGCTTTTGAACAGAAGGGCCGGATTGAGGTTTGGGAGTTGCATTCGCGCAAGCTCGTGAAATCTTGGTCGAACGAAGACGTCCACCTTCGCTCATTGGCTTTTACGGCAGACGGCACCCTTGTGATTGACCGGTACGGCAACATTGAACGATGGAGTTTGCCCGCCGCCAAGCATACCGGTAGTGCCTCAATTCGCGACGGGTTCGCGCACGCCATCGGTGGATCAAGCGATATGTCATTCATCGCTGTTGGCAACAGTCGTTATCCGGGCTATGACGTTGAGATCTGGGACTGTCGTTCGAGCACTCTAGCGCAAACAATGAGCGGATCGGAGTACACATCGATCCACGACCTTGCATTTTCTCCCGACGATGCAACGATCGCCGCTGCGATGAGCGATGGGATCCGATTGTGGGACCGCGAGTCCGGCGATCTTCAGTCTCGACTGCATGTCCCGGAAGTCTGTTCTGTCGCTTTCTCTTCGACGGGCGATCTGGTGGCCTCGGTTGACAGTAGCGGCAACGTGCGAGTTTGGAGCGTGAGCAGCGATGAAGTGAGTATTATCGAACGACTTGGGAAGGGTTGGCACAACAGTGTTCAGTTCGCTGGGAGCGATCAGAAATTGGTAGCCTCAGGCGAAAACGGGACCGCGAAGATCATGAACCTTGATGGACGTGGAGCCGTCCGTCGATTCTCGGGATTGCACCTTCCACCACCAACCGCCACGATGCTTTGGTATGTGACTATCGTCGCGGCCATCGTCTGGCTGATCCTGTGGTACCGCATCAAACCTCGTCGAGACGATTCGACGACCAAACACCACAAGGGTGATTACGGCTGGCACCTCGTCCTCGTCACGGCGATCGTAACCTCCGCAATTGCGTTGCCATTTCTCGGTTCCACATCCTACTTGAACCCGGCGATGATTCTCTTGATCGTCGGCTGCCCGGTGCTAATGTTACTGGCGACGTTGGCTAGTCTCGTCAAGATCCGATACAACGTTTTGTGCTTGACGTTTTCCCTTTCCGCGTACGTCGCCGTGTGTGTAGTCGGCTGTTGGTTGTTTGGTCTGGCGGTGATGCATTGGGCAGGTTAAGCCGCAAGGATGGCGATCGTCAACAACAGCGTTCAAACGGTTCTCGATCGAGAATCACTGAAGGATCTCCATCGCTTCGTGCTGAAGTTGAACTGCGTCACAGCCAAGGACGCCAAGCGTCACCACCTCAGGAGGTGTCTTTGTCATCCAACCCCGTGCGGTGGACCTGGGAACAGTCAGGCGTACCGGAAACCCGTGGGAAGGTGTTTTGATTGGTGGCAGCAATCGTTTAACGACCGTATATCGGTTTCTGAGTAGTCGACGAGGAGAAATTTGCGACGACGGTGGCGATGCAAAACAAGATTGGCCGAGTTTTGTACAATGGGAGTTACAGGGCAAGTGCGAGCAGGGGCGACCTTGCTGTCGAGACGTGGTCGGGTCGGGTGACTTGGCCACACAAAGGAGAACCGGCGACCCAGCCGCAACAAGTCTTGCCTTTGCCATGGGGCGACCGCGCGCGGACGTTTGAAGATGATTGCGAAACAGTTGCGAGGAAACGTGATTTAGCAATCACTCGTCGGACCCGTTTAGCAAAGTGACACGACAGGCGATGCCCAAAAACCACAACGCAAACCCTTCCGTTGACCGCTGTTAGCGACGCGTGTTGGGGGCGAGTGACTGACAGGCGGAAGCGAGCAACCCTTGAAAAACTCGCCGGGGGCATATGTTACACATTCGTGAGTGCGCCGCTTGGTGCGGCTGTCGGAAAGGGGGGCGAATATCGAATGTTGAACACGGAATGTCGCAGAGGAAACGCGAGAACAGAAATGCCACCCGTCTTTTCTTGGTCAGTTTTTGCGAAACGCCACGGCAAAACCGGCAAAAAAGAATCGTGGAACGGACTCGTGGGATCGCATAAGATTAGGGTAGGCAGCAATGGGGGCTCGAGAAGGCAAGGGGCGACCAACGCCAGCGCTAGTAGGGTAGAAACTTCGTGGTCGTGCGGTCGCGGAGATAGCGCCGGTTCAAACGGCCCAGCGATTTCTCTTCCTCGGTGACGTTGAGTACGGACGTCTTCTCCGCGTCGATGCCCTTTTTGACTACGACCAGTACGGCGTTTTTTTGCCATTGCTTCTTAAATTCATCGATCGGAGTTCGCACCTTACCTCGAGCGGGATCGGCGAGATAGACGTAATGATCGTCCGCGCCTCGATAGACAACAAAATGATCAAATCCATTCACCACAATACCGACTACCAACGGAATCTTGGATTCACGCAACTTGTCAAACTCCAGTCGGCCGATCGTCGCCAAGTGTCCCAGGCGTACCGCGAGGCGGCGGAGGTCGGTCAGCGACAAGCCGTTTTTGATTCGCTCTTTCATTTCCTCGACGGTCAGCATGTTCACGACCTCGACCAGCAACTGGGTTTCGGTCGCGTCGTCTTCCCAGTGATAGTGCAGCAACGTGGCCAAGGCGGCCGCCCCGCACGAATAGTCTCGTTGCTGCATCACGACGTTTTGTTTGCGCAGCGTGGTCCAACTTTTCACATGGACGCGAAAACTGTGTTCCTTGTCACGAATTGGTGCATTCTTGGGCGCTTTTGGCGCGGCGGCGAATGTCGAGTGCAGTGTGAGAGTCGTCATCACCAGGCAAGCGGCGACGAATGGCAAGCTGGCCCGCAGGGAAAGAACGGCACGGTTCATGATGTTTATGCTTTGCTAGAATTCGAAAAACGGGTAGCCGATCCGTCCGTCCGCCGCGACAAGCTGGGTGCTTGGGAGAACGTCACGTTGTCGTGGTTCGCTCCGCGATCCGAACGGTGTCTAATGCGTAAAGCTAATGCCGAACAACGTATCGACCGCGGCATCGGTGATGCCGAAGTTGACGAAGGGTTCGATGGTTCGCACTCGCTGTTTCTGGTTGGGATCGGGCTTGACCGGTTTGCACCGTGGTTTCCGGACAATGGTCGTGGCCAAGCGAACCGACATCGGTTCCCGACGGCTGCCGCCAACGCGAACGCCTTGCACTTCGTCGTCACCTATGTACGACCCGATGAACGAGGCGCTGAACGTGACTTGCGGGTTCACGGCAAAGCCGGCACCAAAGCGATAGAACGCCTGCTTGCCGGGATTCACGGTGATCTTTCCCAAAGCGGTGTCAAAGTTGCCTTGGAAGCGGTGCCGGTATCCGAAGCCGCCAAACAGGACAACCGGATCGTAGGTCTTGATGAAGGTCAGCCCCACCGAAGTGGTCCAAAAGCCTGCGCCGAGCGCGGATCCCGGCGTGGCGAGCGAAGTGGCGAAGTCGCTGTTGCCCGTCGGAGCCGAGAAGGAGAAGAAGCTCAGGACGTCCGGAAACGTGTCGTCGCCATCGATGAGTTGCCGAGTAACGCCAGCGCTGATGTCGCCGATCCCGCCCGAGTTGGTGAACTCGTCCGTTCCCAGAAATGCAAATTCCGTGTTGGACCAGCCAAACGGAACATTGACAAAAACCTGGGTAACCGGTGTCAGCCCCAGTCGCATTTCGATGGGCATGGTGAGCAAGCGTTGGCGGGTTTGCGATTCGCCAATCGTTACGATACCGCCATTAACTCGGACGAAGGTCGTATCCGTTTCGTTCATCAGATATTGGAGAGTAATGTCCCACTGAATTTGGCCCGGATCGAGCAGGATCGTGTCGTCCCGCAGGAACTGAACGTTGTAGTTCGTTTCCTCGGGCGCTTCTCCGAGAGTTTGGTCCGCAGCGCCGCCTTGTCCCGCCGAGCCGGGTCGTTGAGAACCGGACGGTGGCGGAAGGGTTTCACTAGGCAAGTCTTGAGCCACGGAGAACAGAGGATAGGATCTGTTCCTGAACGTATCGAAAGCACTCGGCGCGCGGTTCGCGGACGGATCGGAAAAACGTGGTTGAACCGGTTTGCGTCCGTCCGTCGCGGTGTCGGTCGCCGTGGAGAACGAAACGCGCGAAGGTTGCGCCTCGTTGCCTGGTGGCGAGAAGACAACGGCCGGCTCGGAATCAGCACGATCCAATCGCCGGGGAACAGCTTGCGGTTCCTCGCGGTCGCGGGTCGGTTGCGAAAAGACGACGCCACGCGACGGCTGCTGTGCATAACCGATCGGCACCAGTGCGGCCATCAGCAGCACCACCGCCAGGGCGACGGTGGGCCGGACGACCTCCGTCGAATCTGTCTTTTTAGACAAGGCGCTCATGGTGACGTTCCCAATCTGTGTCGAGGCATTGCTCTTGGGCACATGCGAGCGATCAATCCGACAGCTCGCTTCCGTTGCCTGCTAGAACTTGACTTAGACGCAATAACTCTCGTCGTCATTGGCTTAGTAGGTAATTCCAGCACCCAGCACAAAGCCGACCAGGTCCAAGTCGCCATCATGAGCATTCGCCGCGGCATCGGCACGACCACCAAACGCCGGTGGGCCACCGCCTTGCAGGAATGCGAACGAGTTAGCACTAGCCATTACGTTGCCGGTTTCCCAATGTTGGTACTCGGCGGCCGCTCGAAAGAAGAAGGTCGCTGGCAGGCAAGTGAGGCAACGCTCGTACTGCAGGCCAAGTTGGGCCTCGGCGATGAACACATTTTCCGAGTGGTCTTTGGTGGCGAAAGCCGAGTTGCGTGAATTGGCGACCGCCGCTCCCACAGGCGGAATAATAGCCGCCGTGGTTTCCGTGAGCGCCCAGGCCGTCGAGTCAGCCCACAGCAATGAGCCACGCATTTTCCAGAAGACGTGCCAACAACCTTTTGGCTTGCAACAGGCAAGCGGGTTGTTAACGTCACAGGCAGCTCCGTGACACCCCGGGACGGCGAACGGCAGGCACCAGTCGACACGCCGACGGCCTCCCAGTGAAAAAGTGAACCCCGCCCCTTCGATCGCGTTGGCTCCGGTAGCTAGCCCGTATAAGTTGACGTTTCCTAAATTTGCGAAGCCGACCACACTGCTGTTTCGTTGCAGCCTGGCCCAGCGACCTCCAAACGACGTATCCACCTTCCAGCAGCCAATGCAGAATTTTTGTGTCAACTCCACGTCCACGATGTCGGATTCCAAAAAGAAGTTTTCGTAGAAGGCTGGAGTGCTGACCGGCACGACGGGGTTGAGATCCATCGCGTTGTTGCCGAAGTGCCAATATCGAACCTTGTAGCCCCAGCCATTGAGATGCTGAAACCCAAGCCAGGCTCGCACACCCGCGCCCAAGCCGGGGTTGGATTGCCCTCGAAACACGTTGTTGTTCAGCAGATTTGTGAGCGTGACGCTTTGGCTCGGTTCGCCAATTGGTGCGAGAAACGTGCCTTCGACACCGCCAATAACTCCTGATTTGCAGCATCCATAACAGGCACCCCACACGTTGCCCCACACTTCATTGGGAGCTGGCGCGCCGACGCCCGAGGCAACTCCTTGGTAACCAATGTCGCCGCGGACGGGTGCCGCTGGCGGTGGTCCGATAGGCTGTGCCGAATCTGCCAATTCCACGAAGTTCGACATCGTGGCATCAAACGATTCGCCGACCACGGGCCGCATCGTGTTCGAATCGAGATTGGTGACGGGTGCTTGCGGCGAGCGGGCTGGTTGCGAACTTGCCCAGGCTTCGAGCTCTTGGAGATCGCTCGGAGTAATTCCCGACGACCGACCCGCTTGGGCCTGAGCCCGTGCCCAGGCTGCTAGTTCGCGAGCTTGGTCCGCCGAGATTTTCGACGTTTGCGTGGGTGGGCCTGTTACAAACCCTTCGGCCTTGGCTGACTGACTGGTGGCGACAATTGCGAACACAACTATTGCGCTCGATGCAATCGCGCAGGTCATTACGCGTGACATTGGGATTCCCTCCTAGTCTGTGAAAGCAGACCGGCACACCGGTAACCATCACGAATTGAAACTGACGACCACCGCCATTGCGGGCTTAGTCATGCGGGGCGCTGGGTAGCCGCACGTGCGGTGGTTGCGGAGTCGCACAATTGATACGACCGATAAAATCGGTTCGTAGTTGACTTATCGTCCCGATCGATATCACCGCTAGAATCATTCTGTCAGGCAATTTCAGAATAACAGGCAGTTTCGGAAAAATTGTCACGACCGGAACAGTTTGACTTGTTCCCAGGGAAGATCGGCGCGTACGAAAAAAGCCCCCTGTGCCTGCGACACAAGGGGCTGTTTGATAGGCAAGTTGTTGCCAAGTCGGCGGGGCTTAATTGCCAGTTGCGGCCGAAAGACCAGCGGCACCTATATTCGAGGCATTGCCCGCGTTGCCGAGCACCGAGCCCAAGAAGACTTGAATCGCCGGGTTGCCAGCCTGAATATCCAACTGGATGGCGATCGATGATCCTTGCGGGCCTTGGGTCGCCAAAGAGTCGACCGAGAGACCTGCATTTTCGTCGCTTCCTCGACCGCCGTTAACGTCCGATCCAGTAACGAAATTACCTGGGTTCTGCGGATCCGACAACTGAGCAAACAGCGAACTGGCACCAAAAGCGAAAGCATTGGAGCTCATGCCGCGGACTTTCATACCGTCGGTATCCGACATCACTTCCAAGCCACCCAAGCCCAATGCGGACAAGGTTGAATTAGAAACATTTCCTTCGCCCGCAAACGCAGGAACGGCAACCAGGATTGCCATCGCAGCCAAACCAAACACGGAACTTTTCATTCTTCCAATCTCCTCTGGGGTGCGCACCTGGCCAAAACGATGGAAAAGGGTTGTGAGTGTATCTACACAACTAGCACAACCCTGATCGTGACCGTGGCGACCTTAGCAACGGGTGAAACAACGGCTCTAGTTACCAGTCGCGGCCGAAAAACCAGCGGCACCAATATTCGATGCGTTACCAGCATTTCCAAGAACCGTGCCGAGGAAAACCTGGACCGCCGGGTTTCCAGCCTGAATATCCAGGCTCGTGGCGATCGATGATCCTTGCGGGCCCTGCGTGGCCAACGAGTCGGCCGAAAGACCTGCGTTTTCATCCGATCCGCGGCCGCCATTGACGTCGGTCACTACAACGAAATTACCGGGGTTCAGGGGATCCGATAACTGCGCAAATAGCGAGCTGGCGCCAAACGCGGAGGCGTTGGAACTCATTCCGCGGACTTTCATACCGTCGGTGTCCGACATCACTTCCATTCCGCCCAAGCCCAATGCGGACAAGGTTGAACTAGAAACATTTCCTTCGCCCGCGAAAGCAGGTGCCGCAGCCAAAACTGCCAACGCCGCCAAACAAAACACTGAACTCTTCATTCGCCAGTCTCCTCAAAGGTGATTACAGTGGAAAGATCCACAAAATAAGTATAAGGATTGCGAGGGTGTTAGATTGGATAACTTGCACAATCTGCACAATCCAAACCAGTGGAACTCGATTCTAGTTGGTACCAATTGGCTGTCAATTCATTTGGAGACTTTTCAAAGAAATCCAATTTTCAAGGAGGCTCAAGAACGAAAAAAGCCCCTCGGCGATTGCGGAGGGGCTTTCAGAAAAACCTACGTTTCTTTGGTTTTATTGACCCGAGGCGAACGAGAATCCTGCATTTCCGATGTTGGCTGCATTCCCGGCATTCGCGGCAAAGTTGCCGAGGAATGTCTGGACGAGTGGATTGCCGGACTGGATGCTCAACTGGCCAGCGATCGACGACCCTTGGGCGCCATTGGAAGCTTGACTCAGTATTTGGAGTCCTGCGTTTTCAGCAGTTCCCCGACCACCGTTGGTGTCGGCGCCTACCAGAAAGTTGCCGGGGTTGTTAGGGTCCAACAGCACGGCGAACATCAAGCTCGAGCCGCTGGCCGCAGCGCTGGAACTCATACCTCGAACATCATTGCCTTCGTCATCCGACATGACTTCCATCTCTCCAAGACCCACCAACTGAAGTGTGGATTGCGAGACGCGGCCTTCCTGGGCCAAGGCGGGGGTGGCGGCTAGGGCAGCCAAAAGGGCTAGGGCGATCTTCATTTCTCTTTGCTCCTCTCAAGGTGTCAAATCTAAGAACCGAAAAGTCAGTTTCTACTCTCGTGTTAAATCGATCTTAAAACTGATTTCCAACGCATCAAGATACGTCAAACGGTTTCGTGGATTTATTTCAAGTTTCGTAGACTCCGCAAGCGTCACAACCGAAGCGACCAGCACATTCCTCCATGGTTCGCAATGCATGGTACCTTCTCGGCCGCTTGCCGCCTGCAAACTCGCCGGACCTAGCAAACCATTCGTAATCGTCTAGACCCGTCGCAATCGATACAGACCTAAAAACAGTTAAACTCGACGCCCAAGCCAAACCGACGACAAAGGTAGGGCAAACCGTTCGTGCGGTTCGGCCCATACGCCAAATAAAAGAACCAACGAATTCAGACCCTATCGTGCAGGTTGAAATCATGAGTCATCAACGGCCCAGTAATTGTGAACGAGTTGTCCGATATCTCGCAGTGCTTATCTGTTCTTTTTCCATGCTGCCAAGATTGTCTCACGCACAGTCCGCGGTAGAAATGGAACTGATTCGAATGGCACGGCAAAGCGAGAATGGAGGTGACTCGTATGACGCGCAAAGACTGTACTTTCAGATCCTGGAATCGAATCCAAGATGCCAGCATGCCTATCATCGCCTTGGTGTGATGGCGGCCGAACGGGGTGAATTGGATCAGGCAATCGCCCATTTTCGGGCCGCGGAATCTTCCGGCACGGCGACAGGACAACTCTTAAGCGATATGGGGGCGGCTTATTTTTTGAGGGGTGACATGGACACCGCCGAACAGAAGCTGCGAGCCGCCTTGGTGCTTGAGCCGCAAAATCGAAATGCCAGTCGGAATCTCGAGTTGCTGCTGGCGAAGCGCGGAGTTCGCGGCGATTCCAACCACATTTCTGATTTGACATCGATGTCGGCAGTCGATCACCGAGCACAGGCCGAAGCTCGCCTAGCATCCGCGGAACGCGCCATGGCCGCGGCTCGGTCCGAGACCGACCAATTTGCAACTGAAGATGCCTTAATCGAGGCGCGCAGAGCAGCCTCGGTTCGGAGGACGGCGGAAGCTCGTCTGGCGCAAGAAACACACGGCGCGGAACAGGCACTGTCCGCCGCCCGCGCCGCCGCCGTGATGAGAAAAATCGCCGAAGCGCGAGCTATGAGTGAGAATCGCGCGGCCGCGCAGGTCGTTGCCCATCCGCCCGTCGCGCGAACCCAGGCCAACGTTCATCCCCAGTTTAACGTCCCCTTGTCCACTCCAAATATCGGCAGGTCGGGTCGAACACCGCCGGCACCCATTGTTGGCAGTGGCGCACCGGCCAAGTCCTCACGCGGCGTTTCAAGAAAACTCGGCCCCATGTTTTCGAAGTTGACCGACTACCTGCCCGGCCGTCGTAACTCTGCCGCCAAGGAAAATGCAAACCGGGTTCCAAGGCCTTTCTCGACGCCAGCGACCAACGGACAGCCGAATCGTGAGCCTGAACGATACAGGCCGATATTCAAATTCGGGAAGCTTCAGTCCGAAGAGATCCTTCAGGTGTCTCATACCGAAGCTCTGCCCACAGCCACCCAATCGCCCGCGAGTCCGCCGTTTTCGTTTGTCGCGCCCGACCCGGTCGTCCCCCCGGTTGCGGCGACGAAAAAATCGTTCGTGTCCAAGGTACTCAACCCGTGGAGGAAGGCGGGTGCTGAGAAAAAGTCGCCCCAAAGGGTGACTCCCCAACGAACGCAATCTGCGCCACGTCGGTTCAAGCTGCCTTCGCTATCCGGAATTTTCCGTCGGGGAAAGAAGGACGCTCAAGAACAACGTCCGGACGGGGATTCGACTGGTTCGGAAGTTCAGATGCCTCGCTAACCCAACAGGATCGTACTCGCGATGGCCGAAAGTGGAGTACGACTTGATTCTTGCCGGCGGCTACGCCGTTTGAAGTCGCAGCAGGGGAAGGAGAATGCGGTGTACTTAGTGAGATCGCCAAGTACTTGCCTCGCAATAAATACCCCCTAGGGGAGTCGAACCCCTG
>JAJDEH010000067.1 GCA_029259935.1 Planctomycetota bacterium | reverse complement strand
CGTCGCGGCCGTCGCCCAAAAGCCAACCTTGGCCCCGTACAGTCGCGTGGCCAGCATGCAGACTGCCACTAACGATCCCGTTCCCAGAACGACGGCCGGCAGACGTACAAAGAAGCCGGTCGAACCGCCGATCGACGTCGACGCGCGGATCAGCCAAGCGACCAGCGGCGGTTTGCTGTAATAGCCCCAGTCCAAGTGCCGCGACCAATCCCAATAGTAGGCTTCGTCGGGCGTCAGATCCAAGGGTGCCAAGGCCACTAAGATGATTCGAAACACAAACAGGCCTGCCAGCAAATAGGCGACGCGATGTTTCCAGACGTCATCGTGAGGCCGAGCGATTGGATGTCGGCGGCCGCCCGCGCCCGCTGCCGAGGCTGGGGCGAGAATTGTGTTTCGGTTCGTCAGCGGCAACTGCATGTGAATCTGTCTTGCCTGGGAGAATCGCTCCGTTTGGAAAGCGGCGAGAACTATAAGCATTGGGCATTTTTGCGACAAGCCGTACCGCGCGTCGAAAGTCGTTGATCGCTCCGCGATCATGGCGGTTCCGTTCTGTTCGCGGAGCGAACAACGACTTTAGCTAGCGTCCATCCGAGATGCTGATTGATCTTGGCCAGGGACACAGCCCTGCTATTATTCCCCACGGTTATGTAAACCTAAGAACCATTCACGTCTCTGAGTAACCAGCCGTGGCAACACCATTGCTTGAATGTGAAGCCTCGTCGCGATCCCCGTTTCGCAACCGGTGCCTTTCGGCGGACGGCAGAGTCGAGACTGCTAGCCGTGGGGGCAGTGCCTACGTGCGCCGAGGCATCGAACTGTTCATCACGGTGGTCCTGCTAGCCTTGCTGCTGCCCCTGTTCGCCGTGGTGGCGACCGTCATCAAGATCACCAGCTCGGGGCCGGCTTTCTACCTGCAGCAGCGCGTGGGGCTGCGTGGCCAACGGTTTTGGATGTTCAAATTCCGCACCATGCGTACCGACGCGGAAGTAGATACGGGTCCCGTGTGGGCCGTCCAGAATGACGCCCGTTGCACCATGATCGGCGGTTTTCTACGCAGGTACAGCATCGACGAACTGCCGCAACTCATAAATGTGCTGCGGGGTGGGATGAGTTTGATCGGGCCGCGGCCCGAACGCCCCCACTTTGTCCAGCAGTTTGCCGAGCAGTATCCGGAATACGACCATCGTCACCTGGCGCATCCCGGCATGACGGGGTGGGCTCAAGTTAACGGTTGGCGGGGAAATTCTTCGCTGACCGAACGGCTCCGTTGCGACTTGGAGTACGTCCGCCATCGCTGCTTGACGCTGGATGCCTTTATCTTGTTATTGACGCCCTTGGCGGTTGTGCCCGCTACTTCCGCAGTCGCGGTGAAATTGGCGGGTCTCGGTCGATGGCGGCGACGATCGCCCAACTCTCCAACGCCGAGCCCCAGCGGAAATTCACTGCCCACGGGCGGACATCGCATCCCCTCATGAAGATTGCTTTGGTTCACGATTGGCTGACCGGGCGCCGCGGGGGAGAAAAGTGCCTGGAAATGCTCTGCCAGCACTTTCCAAACGCCCAACTTTTTACATTGCTGCATCGTCCTGGTGCCGCCGGCAGCATCATTGAACGGATGCCAACGTCCACCAGTTTTTTGCAGCAATTCCCCGGTGTGGCTCGTTACTATCGCTGCCTGTTGCCGTTGATGCCGACGGCAATTGAACGAATTAAGTTGCCGGCGGATATCGATCTCGTGGTCAGTTTGAGCCACGCGGTTGCCAAGAGCATCCGGCCTCCCCCTGACACACCGCACCTCTGCTATTGCTTTACGCCAATGCGTTATGCCTGGCACATGAGAGACCAGTACTTTGCTAAAACCGGGCGAGCCAACCAGCCAAGTTGGGGACGGCGGGCCGTCGATCTTCCGCTGTCAAAGGCCCGCAACTGGCTGCTCGATCGAATTCGCGATTGGGACCGAGCAACCAGCGACCGCGTGACCCGGTTTGTCGCGATTAGCCACACGGTGCGGCGGCGTATTCGTGACTGCTATCAGCGCGACAGTCAGGTTGTTTATCCGCCAGTCGATACCGATTTTTTTACTCCAGCGCCGGTGGACCGCGAAGATTTCTATCTTTGTGTTTCCGCACTGGTCCCCTACAAGCGGATCGAACTGGCGATTGATGCTTGCAATCAGCTCGGCCGCCGCTTGTATGTCATTGGCGAAGGGCCGCGGCGGCGACAACTGGAAAAATTGGCGGGACCGACCGTGAAACTGCTCGGCTGGAAAAGCGACACGACGGTGCGCGATTATCTTCGCCGCTGCCGGGCGCTGCTGTTCCCGGGCTGCGAAGACTTTGGCATTGTCCCAGTCGAGGCCCAAGCCTGTGGAACCCCAGTGATTGCGCTGGCGGAAGGCGGGGCTTCCGAAACCGTGATCGCCGCCAACCGGCAGACGGAGGGGACTGGAGTCTTCTTTACCGAGTCGCTGGTAGCGGCAATTCGATGGTTGGAAGCCAATCCGCAGCGCATTTGTGAGATCAAAGCGCGGCGGAATTCCCTTGAATTCAGTCGCCACCGATTCGAGCGGGAACTGCTTCAGTGCATCGAGGAAATCGGAAAACAAGACTCCCCATTGCCGACCAAAATGCAGGCGGCCGCATGAGGGCGCGTGTTGTCTCTTGTTCTCCCCCTTTTTCCAATTTCCAAGGGGGAGTTAGAAGGGGGGCGATTACTGCTTAGATTAGGCTTAAGCCGCGCGTATCAACTTAGCACCCACATCGTCGTACGTATCACAATCATAGCGCACAATTTCGTCCAGCGTGACGGTCGCGACGCCCAGTTTTCCAACGACAACGCCTGCCGCGACATTGGCGAAGCGCGCTGCGTCCGGGACGGTCATCCCCCGAGCTAGTCCGTAGCCCATGGCTGCAATGACGGTGTCTCCCGCGCCGCTGACGTCAAAAACATCCTTGCTGGCAGCGTGAATGCGGACCGTGGAATCGCCAAAAACGACCATCCCTCGATCGGCGAGCGTCACGACGACGTGGGCAATGCCGACCGTCGTTCTTAATTTTTTCCCGGCCGATCTCAGCGATTGCCCATCGTGGATCGGAATCGCCGTCAGCTTGGCCGCCTCTTTTTGATTGGGCGTAATGACGTCCGCTCCACGATATTTTTCAGCGTTGTCACCCTTGGGATCGACCAGGATCGGGATCTTCTCGCGACGCGCGGCGGTAATCAGCGTCCGTGTTAGGTCGGCGGTCATGACCCCTTTGTCGTAGTCGGACAGCAGAACGGCATCAAACTGCTTCATTTTCCGGCAGGCAGCCCGCACCAGTGCCAGCTCGGACGCTCGGCTGATCGGCGCTTTGGATTCATTGTCGATGCGGACAATTTGATGGTTCGAGGCTAATACGCGTGTCTTGCGGGATGTGCGGCGGCCGGCTTCGACGCTCATCGCGGACGTCGAAATGCCTCGTTCCTGGAGCAAGCCGGCAATCTCCCGTCCGCTCTGGTCATCGCCTACCACAAAAGCCCCCGTCACGGTCGCGCCCAACGCGTGAAGATTGTTCATCACGTTCGCGGCACCGCCGAGACAGGCTTTCTCTTCTTGCACGTCGACAACGGGAACCGGCGCTTCAGGGCTGACACGATCGCAAACTCCCAGAACATAGTGGTCCAGGATCACGTCGCCCACGACGAGAACGCGTGGCGACTGGCTGCGGAGTAATGGCATGGTAGCACTCGTTGTTGTCAGTACTTTGTCAGTTGCGAATCCAGTCCGTACACTCAGTAAATTGTCTCGTCGCGGCGCGCATATCTGCGCTCGAGCGGTTCTTTCGCACGAGCAATCTCGCGCCACAGTTGTTTCCATTCGGTTGTCCGAGACAATGTGCCACCCAGATAGGTCTTGAGGAACCGTAGGCGGTCAGTCCGTGAAACAACCGGGTGCTGTCGTTCGATGCTCAGTTCCAAGCGCGCAAGATTCTTGACCCGCACCGCGCGGCGCAGCCCGCGCCGCATCCGGGCACCTTCCAAGTCGATCAAATAGGCCTCGACTCCCTGGCCACTTTCAACGATCAGAATGTTGCTGCCCGTGAGATCGCGATGCGACACGCCGGCCGTGTGCAATCGGCTCACTTGGCGACCCACCGCCTCGGCACAAAGCCGCACGAGTCTCATCTGTCGCGAGACCTTCGTCTTTGCAAGCTGCCAGCCAAAGTGGTGCAGGTTTTGCGAGTCGGCGATCCATTCCGTGGCCAGATAGCTATGTCGATTTCGCAGCGAAGGCCGAGCATGGGCCAATGGATGGGCGGTGGCCACACCGCGTTTCAGCAACGCGTGTCCGATTCGCCAACAACGCTCGGCGCGGCCCGCGCCCAACATGGCGAGCAGCCGCCGAGCCAAGTTCTTGGACCTGTATTGTTTCAAAGCCACGTGGTTGCTGGTCGTGTGCCAGGGCGAAGACGCGCGGACCAGTACCGTCCCGCCATCCGACTTAATGACTTCGGACGAAGCAGCACGCAACAACTGCTCTGGATTGACGAGTGATTTGTCTTCGGCGACGTCCGGGGCGGACACGACGTGACGTACTCGGTGTTTCCAGAAGATTGTTCGGCTGAGTGCGTTCACGGCATGCTGTAGTCCCAACGGGACTGGGAAAATGCAACTTCAAATTTTCGATTGGGGCTTCAATAGACGGCGTTTTTCGTATCGGCAACCAGTTGAAGGAGGCGAAGTATAACAATCGCGCCGCAGCCGCAGAATAGAGATGTCAGTAGCGCAACAACTTCATACGGCACAAAGCCCGAAGCCACAGGTTGAGCAACTGGTAGCGGCGGGCGTGCCAGCAGACTTCGCGGTGGTCTGGCACGCGGCCCAAGTACCGCTGCCGCAAACGGGCCATTTCCCGGTTTCCATCCGTTTCCAGCAGAGTCGCGGTCTTGTGATGCAGGGTGACGCGAAAGGCACCCAAAAACCGGGGAGCGCGGTAAAACTTGGCTCCCGCTGCCCGCATGCGAAGCAGTAGGTCCCAATCGAGGGCAAACTGAAAGCTATCGTCCATTTGCCCGCCCGCGCGGTCCCAGGCCCGACGCCGCCAAAACATGGTTTCCTGCGGAATATAGTCGACCCACGGCAATAAGGCGTCGTCGAAAGGCGGCAAAACCCAGGTACCGATCTTCCGATCCTGCTCGTCAATGATGTAGCGATGCCCGTAAATCACGTCGATGTCGGGCCGCTTGGCAAAGACCCGGGCAACATAATTCAGCGTGCCAGGCAGCAGTAAGTCGTCCGAGTTGAGAAACGCCATGATTTCGCCAGTCGCGTGCTCGAATCCCCGGTTGATCGCATCGGCTTGTCCCCCATCGGGTCCAGATTCCCAGTGGCAAAGTTGCCCTTCTCGCGACCGGATGATTTCCCGCGAACCATCCTTGGATCCGCCGTCTTGCACCATGTACTGAAGCTGTGGGTAATCTTGGGACAACACGCTGTCCATGGTTCGCGGCAGAAACTCGGCTTGGTTAAAACTGGGCGTGACAATCGAAATCATCGGGGCGGGATCGGGCGGCGGCGTTTGGCCGTATCGCGATGGGACGTTCAACGGCTCGGGCACGTGTTGGTTGAGTGTGAACAGTTGTGGGACAAGCAGCCGGCTCAACATCGGTTCAAGCAGCCAGCGAACTGGGCGTGTGAGCAGAGAATAAAGCCGCAGCTTTCGACTAAGAAAGCGGATTTCTAACGCCTGCTTCCTAGAGAGTTGGACTTGCTGGTCCAAACTTTGCTCTAGTTGCACGATGCGCTCGGACAGTGCGTCGAGGTTTTTTGCTAGGAGGTCTTTTGCTAGCGGTTTCGGTGGCAATTCGCTTGTCAGCATCGGCAAATCTCTTCGTGGCACCATGAAGGTTCATGGCTGAATGATATTGGCTCGATAAACTCAGTTCCCTGAATGCGGCTCGGCCGCCACGGACCAAACGATCTCCGTGGAGGGGATGTGGGTGTGACTGGTAGGAAAATCACGCGACAGTGTCAAGACAGCATGCAACGGAGCTGACGTTTTTCGCAAAATCCCAGCCGCGCGGCGTCCATAAACCGCGACTTCGTCTTGTGAGGCGGGCATTGAATCGACTAGTATCCGCCGCTCAATCTAGACACGGCTTTGGGAGTGATAGCTCGTATTGTCCCACGGCCCCGTCACACCTCAGGTGCGATCCACCGCTTGAACGAGGTCTTGTCATTGGTTTCGTACATTCAAGAGATTTGGAAAACCCGTTACTTTTGGCTGTCGCTGGTCCGCGCGGATCTTTGCATGCGGTATCGTCGGTCGGTGTTGGGCATGGTCTGGACATTGCTGCACCCCATCGCCATGACCGCCGTGTTGTGCGCCGTTTTTGGTACGACATTTGAAATCGATGTGTGGGAGTATGCTCCGTTTCTGCTGGCGGGACTGTCCTTTTGGAGCTTTGTGACCTACATGACCTCTCATGGTTCTCAAAGCTTTTACTTGGGCGCGTCGTACATTCGCCAACACCCCGCCCCGATGGCCATTTATCCCCTGCGCATCGCTCTGGCCGGGGCGTTCCACTTTCTACTAGCATTGGCCATCGTCGTAGTCTTTGTCGGTTGCCTATTCGGAGTGACGAATTTGGCTTCGTGGTTGACATTGTTGCCGACCTTGGCCTTACTGTTCGCCATTGGATGGTCCGTGGCGACGTTGGTCGGTCTGGCAAATGTTTACTATCGCGACGTCGAGCACTTGTGCGAGGTGGTGTTGCGGATCGCCTTCTATCTGACGCCGGTTATGTATCCTCCTTCGGTGCTGCGCGGCGCCCGGCTCGGCTGGCTAAACGACTACAATCCGCTCGCCGCCTGTTTGCACTTGATTCGAGAGCCGATATTGGTCGGCCGTTCTCCTTCCATCGCCGCGTTTGTCTTGGTTTCCACCTGCGCGGTTACGTTGGCGTGCGCCGCGATGCTCGCACTATGGCGGCACCAACCAAGGCTGGCCCAGTATTTATAGCAGCAACATGTTGGCAATCGACCTGAACAAAGTTTCCGTCCGCTTCCGCTTACGACGATTCGGTCGTCCGAGCTTGAAGTCGCTGCTTTTTAGATCGAGCAGTCGGAAACCGGGGAGCAAGTCGATGGAAGTAACGGCCCTAAACAACATCAGCCTTCGCGCCGGTGAAGGCGACCGGCTGGGACTGATCGGTGACAACGGAGCCGGCAAGAGTACGTTGCTGAAAACAATCGCGGGAATCTACACTCCGACCAGCGGCGAAAGAAACGTAACGGGCCGCATCAGTTCGCTCTTCGATTTGACGCTCGGATTCGAACCCGAAGCCACCGGCTGGGAAAACATCGCTTTTCGTGGCTATTTGCAGGGCGAAACACCGCGCAGCATTCGCTCGAAGTTGACGGAAATCGGTGAGTTTTCCCAACTGGGCGAATTCTTGGACCTTCCGCTGCGTTGTTATTCCGACGGCATGCGCCTGCGTCTGGCGTTTTCCATTGCGACCGCCATCGACCCGGAACTGCTGCTGTTGGACGAGGCGCTGTCGGCGGGCGATCTTTCGTTTCAAGAGTCCGCCCGAGTGCGCATAGACCAATTGATCGCCAAGTCGCGATTGTTGGTCGTCGTCAGCCACGACATGGATTCGATCCTCAAGCTGTGCAACCGAGTGATTTGGCTTGAACGAGGGCGAGTCCGCCAAACGGGAAGCCCCGAGGAAGTCGTGGCCGCTTACGAATCGTCGTGCGAACACCGGCCGACAAGTTCGGCGGCCTGACGCGATACGCGAGATTTTATTTTCGGCAACAACCATCGAAGTTAATAGGCAATGCGCATTCTGGTCGACGGCGAAACGCTGATTAAGCAACGGTCGGGCATTGGCCAATATGTTCTACAACTGGTTCGCGCGCTAAAACAGTTTGACGAAGTCGAGGCGACCGGTGTTGCCCTTGGACGCCAGGTCAAGCAAATCGAAGACTTTGGCGACCAAGGGAGGGCTTCACGCGGGAGTACGACTCGCGACTTACTGAAGTGGTCGTGTTCGGCCGCCCTGCCGCTCTGCCGAGAAGCGCGCCGCTGGTGGCGCACCGTCTCATCGCGGCAAGCGGCGCGAGATTGGTCCCTGCTTCACGAGCCGAACTACGTCGCCTCGCGGTCGTCGGTACCCCTGGTCACCACGGTTTGCGATATGTCCTATGTTCGCTTTCCCGAGTTCCTGCCCAAAGACCGTGTTGGCTGGCTGCGCCACCATCTTCGCGCGAGCTTACAACGATCACGAGCCATTGTGACCATCAGCCAATTTTCGCGCAACGAGATTCTCGACATCTTCCCAGGCCTCGACCAGCAGCGAGTATTTGTGACGCCCTTGGGAGTGGACCTGGAGCGGTTTCGGCCGCGGACCGACGATGAGACACTTTCCCAGTTGCGGAATCGATACAATTTGCCTGAACAATTTTCGTTGTTCTTGGGCACCTTGGAACCGCGAAAGAACCTGCAAGGGCTGCTGCAAGCGTACGCCATGTTGCCGCCAAGAGTGCAACAAGAAGTGCCTTTGGTGTTGGCGGGAATGAATGGTTGGCGAAGCAACCACTTTCGTCCTTTGCTGAAACAACTCACCGCCCAGGGCGTGGTGCGGCCGTTGGGCTATGTCGCGGACGCGGACGTTCCGCTTCTGATGCGGGCCGCTTCGGCGTTTTGTTTCCCGAGCCACTATGAGGGGTTTGGCTTGCCACCCTTGGAAGCAGCCGCTTGCGGCACACCGGTGCTTTGTGCTCGCGCCAGTTCACTGCCGGAAGTGATGGGAGACGCCGCCGTTTACGTCGATCCCAACTCGGCGGAAGACATTGCTTGTGGTCTGACGCGCATCTTGGAAGACAAGCAACTGAGGCGGACGTTGAGCCAACGGGGTCTTGAACGCGCTAAGTTATTCACCTGGAAGAGCTGCGCGCGGGAAACGCTGGCAGCCTATCGGGCGGCGGCTGGCGACCAGGGCGACTAGATTCAAAGCCGCACGTTCACGGCCAAAGCTCGGCGCAATCAATTACAACTTGGCACAAATGGCTGCGGTCATTTCTCGAGTGCCAACCGCCGTCGGGTCGTTGCGATCGGCTTTCAAGTCGTAGGTCACATCCTTGCCTTCGGCGATCACATCCGCGACCGCCTGTTCCAATCGATTGGCGGCATCGTGTTCGCCAAGATAGTCGAGCATCATCTTGCCTGACAGGATCAGCGCCGTCGGATTGACTTTGTTCTGGCCTTTGTACTTGGGAGCGCTGCCATGAGTCGCTTCGAAGACCGCGCCGTCCGAGCCGATGTTCGCACCCGGCGCGACGCCCAAACCGCCGACCAAACCGGCGCACAAGTCGCTAAGAATATCGCCGTACAAGTTTTCCGTAACCAGCACGTCGTACAGTTCCGGCTTCTGCACCAGTTGCATGCACATGTTGTCGATCAAGCGTTCCATGTAAGTGATCTGGCCGGCGGTGTGTTCGACCGTGGAAGCGAGCGGGCTATCGGCCTGCACGCCTTCTTCCAGTTCATCCCACTCGAACTTGGCTCCCCAGCCCTTGGCGACGGCGCGCGTGGCGTCGTACCACAAGCCGTCGGTGAACTTCATGATGTTCGCCTTGCAGATGGAGGTCACCGACGAGCGGCCGTTTTCGGCGGCGTACTTCATGGCATAATCGGCAATTCGCCGCGTCCCTTCCCACGAGATCGGCTTGATGCTAATCCCGGTGGTTTCGGGCGCGGTGCTAATCTTCCTTCCCGTCGCCGCATCGTTGATCGCTTGCAGCAGGCTGACCGATGCGGGTTCGCCCGCTTTGAACTCGACACCGGCATACAGGTCTTCGGTATTTTCACGGACGATGACTAAGTCGACATTGACGTTTTCGTAAAAAGTCCGCACGCCCTTGAATTGCTTGCAAGGCCGGACGCAGGCGTAGAGCCCCAGTTCTTGGCGCAGATAAACGTTGACGCTGCGAAAGCCCTTGCCGATCGGAGTCGTGATCGGCGCTTTCAGCGCGACGCCATTGGACTTAATCGAATCCAGTACCCGCTTGGGCACTTCGCCTTCCGCCTCAATGACTTCGATCCCGCATTCCTGCACATCCCAATTCAGCGCGACTCCGGTTGCGTCCAAGCACTTCCGCGCGGCCTCGGCCAATTCGGGTCCCGTGCCGTCGCCTGTAATTAGCGTCACGTCGTATGCCATCCGGCTAACTCCTTCTTAAACTTGCCTGACTGTGCGGTCTCGTGGAATGAAGCGCGCAAAACTATCACATGCAATCCTGAGCGTCAACGAGGAGGCCCTGGGGCATGGAAAGGGAAGACTCGATTGCCGCAAGAATCGTTCGCCGACCAGCAGGGCGATCTACTTTAGTTCCTCGCGCAGTTGGCTGGCGATTGCTTGAAAGGCCGCGGCCGCGGGACCGCCCAGCTTGGCCAATTCTTCGTGCGTTTCCATGACGTGGCGGCCGAATTCTCGAAGTTCAAGCTTGGTTGTTGGCAGAGCCACCGCATCGCTCACGACGTCGGGACGCTGCTCGTCCGTGGGTACGATCTTTTCCAACTGGGAACAGCCGAACACCTTGCGGCGAACCGGCTCGCTGGCCACCACGGCAAACCGCCGCGCTTCCATATTGGCATCACGTGAAAGGATCGCCAAACAACCAAGGAACGTGCTGTCGAGGTACTCGCAAGCCGAGAGGTCGACAAAGACGTGTTGGTTCTGTTCGATGGCGTGCTGAACGAAGTCTTGCAAGCTGGGACTCTGCTCGCGCGTGCCGTGTCCCTCCAGCCGAACGAGATATCCGTCTTCGGTGCGCTGAACGGTTAAGTTACACGGGTGATCCATTGGGGGGTCCTGATTGGGACGTCATCCATAGCCTTGAGTCATCCATGGCCTCGCGACGCATTCATGGTCGCAGTTTGCCTCACCGAAGGCAACTGAAAAATGGCTTAGCCGGGACTCTGCCGGTGTTTTAGTAAGCCGGATGGGCCGAAACCAGCACGACCGTGAGTTCCCGGAGATACCCCGCGACCGCTACTCAGATGGCATCCTGGTTGGAGTTGGAATAGAATGGACGTCTGTCCACGGAACACAGAGATTCGTCCATACAGCGAGGTAATGCCATGATTCGTCCGCTCACATTTATCGTCTGCGCCGTCGTTCTGTCGAGTGCGTTGGCCGACGTTGCTCAAGCTCAGCGACGCAATCCGCGCGGCAACCAAGCGAAGGAAGAGAAGCCGAAATATCCGCCGTTGCCGGATGACAAGCGGCTGATGGTCCTGCACAAGAAGTTTGTTGATGAGGCCGAGAAACTGGCTGGCGAGTACGTCCGCGCCAAGCAACTCGATAAGGCGTCGGACGTCTACAAAGAAATTCTCAAACTCGTCCCGCAGCTCGACACGGTCAGAGAAAAATTGTACAAGGTTCGAGAAATGCAGGGCTCCGCCAGTCGATCCCTCTTCACCGTGCGGGCCAACCTAGGCTGGCAAGACACCGGCGTCGTCGTGGAAGCCGGCAAACCGATAACCATTCGGGCAGCGGGAAGTTGGACGTTTACGCTCAAAAAGGAATTGGATCCCGATGGAATCGAAATCCCCAAAGAGCTGCGTGATTTTCCGCTAGGTTCCCTGGTGGCAATCATTCAAACGGGAGATGGGGAGGAATCTAAGCCTTTTGTGGTTGGTAGTGAAAAATCGTTTGATGCCAAACATACGGGCCTCTTGATGCTGCGGATGTACGATATTGATCCCTCTGACAACGACGGCGTACTCAAAGTGCAAATTACCGGCACGTTCAAGAAGCGATAATAAGCCAAACTGCCCCGTGGGTATTCAGTTCGCACTATCCTGATGGCAGAATAGAAAGAGGAGAGCCGTTGGTTTAGGGACCCCGGGTTCAGCCGATGCTCCATCCAGTTTGGCTCGCCAGTTTCTACCCGCGCACAGCCGCGTTCAAGATCGACGCATCTTCGTCGTGGCACGGAATCGAGAAATGATGATCGCCCGTTCGTTGCCGGCCTTGGTTCTGATTGCTTGTTGTCTTGGACCGGCTAACGCCGCCGAACCGAAACCGGTCGGCGAAACGCCCGCCAGGATCAGCTATTTCAAACAGATCCGTCCCATCTTTCAGGCGCATTGCCAGGGATGCCATCAACCGGCCAAGAAGAGCGGCGAATATGTGATGACCGACTTCGCTGCCTTGTTGGCGGGTGGCGAAAGCGGCGACGCGGCCGTGGTTGCCGGAAAGGCAGACGCCAGTTCTCTCGTGCATTTGATCACTCCCAGTGACGGCCAAGCCGAGATGCCCAAAGGCAAAAAGCCACTGGCTGAAAATGACATCGAATTGATCCGCTCTTGGATCGCCCAAGGAGCGACGGATGATTCACCCGAATCGACTCGCGCCCAGTTCGACATGGAGCATCCGCCCACGTACGCCGCTCCACCAGTGATCACGTCGCTCGATTTTTCACCGGATGGCAAATGGCTGGCGGTTTCGGGTTACCACGAAGTGCTGGTGCATCACGCGGACGGCAGCGGCTTGGCCGCTCGGCTGGTGGGACTCTCCGAACGTATCGAGTCCGCCGTGTACTCGCCCGATGGAAAATCACTGGCGGTCAGCGGCGGATTGCCAGGGCGCATGGGCGAATTGCAAATCTGGGATGCTGAGGCCCGTAAACTAAAACTGTCTTTGCCGGTTGGCTACGACACGATTTACGGAGCAAGCTGGTCACAAGACGGCAAACGCATCGCCTTTGGCGGCCCGGACACGAACGTGCGGGCCATCAAGGCCGAATCGGGGGAACAATTGATGTTCTGCGGCGCGCACGACGACTGGGTTTTGGATACGGTCTTTTCCGTGAAGTCCGACCACGTCATCAGCGTCAGCCGCGACCGATCCATGAAACTGATCCACGTCGAAACTCAACGTTTCATCGACAATATTACCAGCATTACTCCCGGGGCGCTCAAAGGCGGCCTGCACGCGATCGATCGCCATCCGACTGAAGATCAATTGCTGGCTGGCGGCTCGGACGGTGTTCCCAAGATCTACCGCATGGTGCGAGAAAAACGCCGCAGGATTGGTGACGATTTTAACTTGGTCCGCGCCTTCCCGCCGCTGCCTGGCCGAGTGTTTGATGTCAAGTTTAGCGCCGATGGAAGCCGAATCGTCGCCGGCAGCAGCATGAACGGCCAAGGCCATGTTCACGTTTACAACACGGCGGACGGCAAGCCGCTGGCCAAGATTCAAGTCCCGGAAGGAGGCATCTACGCCGTTGCCTTCAGCCGCGATGGAAAGACGGTCGCTTCGGGCGGCTTTGATGGTTACCTCCGCTTGCACGATAGCGTTTCGGGCAAGTTGATCAAACAGTTTCTGCCAGTTACCGTCGAAGGAAACGCAGTCGCCGCCACCGCGGAGTGAACGTCGAGAAACAAGCGCGCCACAAGGCGTCGCGAATTGGAGCATTCAATCATGCAATCGAGTCGACCCATTTGTATCCTGTGCTGGATCGCGGGCGTAACACTCGCCGCGATGATGTGCCTGGCGACGCACAGTGCCCACGGCGAAGAGAGCTTGCCGCCGGGATTGAAAGTTGTGTCGATTCATGCACGCCCCCAGTCGATCGAGCTTTCCACGCGGTTTCAATACCGGCAGTTGCTGTTAATCGGCAAGTTGGACAACGGGCAGTCGGTCGATGTGACGCGGATGGCCTCGGTGAAGTCCGCGGGCAAGATCGCCGAGATCTCCAAGACGGGTTTGGTCAGTCCGCGGGCCAATGGACAAGAGGAACTGGTCTTCGAATACGCCGGCCATCAAACCACGGTCGCGGTACAAGTGGCCGGGTTGGAGAAAAAGCACGAAGTCAGTTTTGTTCGCGATGTACAGCCGGCATTCTCCCGCATGGGCTGCAACGCGGGGACATGCCACGGCTCGCAGGACGGCAAGAACGGTTTCAAGCTCTCACTGCGCGGTTACGATCCGCTGTTTGACTATCGTGCCTTTACCGACGACATCAGCGCTCGCCGATTCAATCGAGCCGCGCCCGACCAAAGTCTGATGCTGCTGAAATCGACGGGCAGCATTCCGCATGTCGGCGGTGTACGCACGCAAGTTGGTGAACGATATTACGAAATGCTGCGTCAGTGGATTGCCGACGGTGTCAAGTTCGACGCGGCCACCGCTCCCCGCGTGACGGGGATCGAAATCTATCCTCATAACCCGATCGTTCCGCGGGCGGAAATGAAACAGCAGATCGCCGTGCAGGCGACCTACTCCGACGGATCGCGACGCGACGTGACGCGCGATGCATTTATCGAGAGCGGCAACATTGAAGTCATCGAAGCCAACGAGGGAGGTTTGTTGACCATGCTGCGGCGGGGCGAATCGCCGGTGCTGGTTCGCTACGAAGGTGCCTATGCCGCCACGACACTGATGGTGATGGGCGATCGCTCGGACTTCGCGTGGAAACAGCCGCCAACCTACAACTACATCGACCAGCGCGTCTACGACAAGCTGCAACGGGTTAAGATTCTGCCCAGCGACGTTTGCACCGACGCCGAATTTATTCGTCGTGTGTTCTTGGACTTGACCGGCCTGCCGCCAACGTCGAAACAGGTTCGATCCTTCCTGGTCGACTCGCGCGACAGCAAGCTGAAACGCGACGAGTTGGTCGATCATCTGGTCGGCAACCGCGAGTACGTCGAGCATTGGACCAACAAGTGGGCCGATTTGCTGCAGGTCAATCGCAAGTTCCTTGGCGAAGAAGGCGCGATCACGCTGCGAAATTGGATCAAGGCGAGCGTGGCGACGAACAAGCCGTACGACCAGTTCGCTCGCGAAGTGATCACCGCGACCGGCTCAAACATCGAAAATCCGCCGGCCGCCTATTGGAAGATTCTCCGTGATCCGACCGTGGCCATGGAAAACACGACCCATCTGTTTCTGGCGGTAAGATTCAATTGCAACAAATGCCACGACCATCCATTCGAACGGTGGACGCAGGACCAGTATTATCGCCTGGCTCAATATTTTGCTCAGGTAGGTCGCAAGGAAGACCCGGCATTCGCCGGCAAGAAGATCGGTGGTTCGGCGGTCGAGGGAGCCAAACCACTGGTCGAGGTGGTCTTCGACACCGGCAGCGGTTCGGTCAAGCACGATCGCACGGGAGAGATCACCGCCGCGGCATTCCCCTACGAGCACGCCGATGCGGCGGATAGCGCTGCTTCGCGTCGCCAGCAACTGGCCCGCTGGATAACGTCGCCTGAAAACCAATATTTCGCCAAGAGCTATGCCAATCGGTTGTGGGGCTATCTGTTCGGCATTGGCATTATCGAACCGATCGACGACATACGAGCCGGCAATCCCGCGACGAATCCGGAATTGCTCGACGCGCTGACCGCTGATTTCGTGCGGAGCGGTTTTGATGTGCAGCACATGCTGCGAACGATTTGCAAATCGCGAACCTATCAGCATTCGTTCCGCACCAACTCGTGGAACCAAGACGACGAGATTAATTACTCGCACTCCCTGCCCCGCCGCCTGCCCGCCGAAGTACTCTACGATGCCATTCATTTGTGCGCGGGAGCATCGCTAAGAATCCCGGGCGTCCCCGCTGGCTTTCGCGCGGCCCAGCTACCGGATGTGGGCGTCAAAGCACCGTTTCTGGATGACTTTGGCCGGCCCGTCCGGGAAAGTGCCTGCGAATGCGAACGCACTAGCGGAATTGTATTGGGCCCAATCATGAAACTGATCAACGGGCCGACGGTTGCCAACGCGCTGGCCGATCCGCAAAACGCGTTATCCAAATTGGTGGCCCAGCAGCCCGATGATCGTAAGTTGGTGGAAGAGGTCTATCTGCGTTTCTTTGGCCAGCCGCCTACCGCCGGCCAAATAGCCTTGGGATTGGAAGCCCTGCAAGCACCAGGCCAGGACCATGAACAAGTTGTCGCCGCGCTCAAGCGCTACGAGCAGGATGTTCTGCCCGCTAAACAGCAAGCGTGGGAACGACAAGCGAGTACGCCTGTGGAGTGGATGACGCTAAAGCCGACGAGCATGACTTCCAGTGCCGGGGCCGCCTTTGCCCATCAAGAAGATCAATCGATCTTAGTTTCCGGAAACCGGGCAAAGGATATCTACACGATCGTCGCGGAAACGGATTTGACGTCGGTGACCGCGATTCGCCTGGAGGCGCTCGCCGATCCAAGGCTGCCCGCCGGCGGGCCAGGCCGCGCGGACAACGGCAACTTCGTGCTGAACGAATTGCGATTGTCGATTGCGCCCAAGTCCGACGGTGGAAAATCGAAACCAGTCGCGCTGCAAAACGGCGCGGCCGATTTCAGCCAGAGCGGCTGGGATGTTCGTGGCGCGGCCGACGGCAATGATGAAGGCTCGGGTTGGGCCGTCTCACCACAGTTCAACAAGACTCACACGGCCATTTTCGAGACCGTTGAAGACACCGGCGGCGCGGGCGGCTGTATTTTGACTTTTCATTTAGTTCACAAATTCGACCCCACGCACTCGCTGGGAAGATTTCGTTTTTCGGTAACCTCGGCACCGCGTCCGATCAGTTTAAAGCGGCTGCCGGTGGAATTGACGCAAATTTTGGCTATACCGAAAGACAAACGAACAGCGGCCCAAGTCAAGCGCGTCGCGGATCATTATCGTTCGCTTGATACGGAACTGGCCCGCCTGCAAGCCGATGTTCAGCGGAGTGAAAATGAAGTGAAAAACCGGCGTCTTATCGGCACTCAAGATTTGGCTTGGGCCTTGATTAACAACCCGGCGTTCTTGTTCAATCGGTAGGTCGCTTTCGCCGAAAGTGATCCTTCAGGCCAGTGCATCGTCACAGTCAAGATTACGGGTTGGGTGACTGGGGGCTCGCTTCGCTCGAGCCCAGCCACACTAGATCCAAATCTCTACAATGCACTGGTGGCGGAATCGACGTGAAGCGGCCACAATATTGCTGTTGCGAAACCGAATCATTCCTTCACCGATGACACGAAGTCACTTTCAGCGAGAGTGACCTACGGGACAACATGCTAGAACTATTTGGCCAGATCGAAGAAGCCACGCAGGCGATTCAAAAGAAGTGGAACAAAAAGCCGCACGCCGGCATCATTCTGGGAACAGGGCTCGGCAGCCTAGTCGAGAAAATCGACGTCGAAGCGACTCTGGACTACGAGGAGATTCCCAACTTTCCACAATCGACGGCCACCAGTCACGCGGGCCGCCTCGTTTGCGGAACGCTCAGCGGCCTGCCGGTGATGGCGATGGAAGGCCGCTTTCACATGTACGAAGGCTATTCGCTCAAACAGATCACACTGCCGGTGCGCGTCTTCAAAGCGATGGGCGCGGAATTGCTGGTCGTTTCCAATGCTTGTGGCGGCATGAATCCGTATTATACGGAAGGCGACGTCATGCTGATCGACGATCACATCAACCTGATGGGCGACAATCCACTGATCGGAATCAACGACGACCGGCTGGGCCCACGATTTCCGGACATGTGCGAACCCTACGATCAAAAGCTGATCGACCGCGCTTTGGAGATCGCTCGCAAGGAGAACATCGTCGCTCACAAGGGCGTGTTCGTCGCCGTCGCCGGACCGAATTTAGAAACTCGCGCCGAGTATCGATTCTTGCGAAACATCGGCGCGGATGTGGTCGGCATGTCGACGGTCCCCGAGGTCATCGTCGCGGTCCATGCGGGACTGCGGGTGGTCGGCTTTTCGATTATCACCGACATGTGTCTGGCCGACGCACTCAAGCCGGCCAACGTGGAAGAAATCATCGCCACGGCCGGTGCCGCGGAGCCCAACCTGACAACGTTGGTGCTGGGTGTGCTGGCTGGCGAATCGTCGTCTTAGGATCGTCGTCTTAGGATCGTTGGCGAAACGAGTGTCGCGTTTTGATCAGCCGTTGGGCGTTAGCCCAAGTTCCCCAGTAGTGGCCCAGATTGGATTTTTTCAGAGATATTTTCGGTGTTGAATTGCTGTAAGTTGTTTTGCGTTGGTGGCGGGTGGATTGGTTTTTGGCAACGACAAGTTCAAACGCGTTGTAGTGACGACCTTTGCTCTGGTCCTGAGCGAATCGGTCGATAGCATTGACGGGTATGTTTCTTCGACAGTGTTTCCGCAACAAGGACGGCAAGCGGCATGCGTATTGGGCGCTCGTCGAATCTTATCGCACCGCTGCTGGGCCGCGGCAGCGCGTGGTCGCGTGGCTGGGAAAGTTGGATGAAGCGGGACGGTTGGGAGTCGAGCAGGCGGCGCGTGGCGCGAGTTCGTCAGACTCGAAAGAATCAACCACGGCGCATGGCGAACAACAGTTGCCGCTGTTCGGTCAACAGGACGACCAGGAGCCGGTGCAGCCCCAGTGGGTCGAAGTCAATGCGTCGGGCGTTCGCGTGGAGAACTGTCGACAGTTCGGTGGGCCTTGGTTGGCTCTGGAAGTCGTTCGTAAGTTGCAGTTGGATGAGTTCCTCCAGCGTGTCCTACCGTCTGGACGAGAGCATGTCTCATGGTGGCGCAGCGCGTTAATTCTGGTGGTGGCTCGGTTGTGTCGTCCGTCGAGCGAGTTGTATGTCGCGGAGCAGTGGTATCCGAAGTCGGCGATGCCCCAGCTGCTCGGTGTTCCGGCGGATCGAGTGGATGACAACCGGCTGTATCGAACACTCGATCAACTGCTGCCGCACAAGGCGAAGCTCGAGGCTCACCTGAAGAGCCGCCTGGGTGAGTTGTTCGATCTGGAGTACGACCTGCTGATGTATGACATCACGAGTACGTACTTCGAGGGCCAGGCAAACTTCGAGCTGGCTCAGCGTGGTTACTCACGTGATCAACGTGGCGACTGTAAGCAGGTCTGCATTGGATTGGTTGTGTCGCGTTGCGGCATGCCGCTTGGTTATGAAGTGTTCTCTGGCAATACGGCGGATGTGACGACGGTGGAGCATATCGTCACGACGATGGAAAAACGCTATGGCAAGAGCGATCGCATTTGGGTCATGGATCGCGGCATGGTCAGCGACGAGAATATCGACTTCCTGCGAGAAGGCGGTCGCCGTTACATCGTGGGCACGCCGAAATCGATGCTGAAGAAGTTCGAAGCGGAACTGCTCAAGGACGATTGGAATACGATTCGCGAGGGGCTCGAAGTCAAGCTGTGTTCTCGGCCAGGCAGTGACAACGAGGTGGCGGACGCGGACCAAGACTCGGGTGGCAAAGACTCGGGTGGCAAAGATTCCGTGGAAGAAGACAAAGAGACGTTCATCTTATGCCGTAGTCGCGATCGGTCTCAAAAAGAAGAGGCGATCGTGCAACGTTTCGAGCAGAGAATTGAAGCTCGCTTGATCGCCATGACAGCTCGCTGCGAGAAACAGAAACGCGACCCGATGAAAGTGGAACGCGAGATCGGTCGACTGCTGGGCAAGAATACACGGGCGGCCAGGTTGTTCGAGGTGACCGTCGAGAAATCCAAAGACGGCGATGCTCGCATCCAGTGGAAGAAAGTGGAATCGGCTCGCGACTGGGCGACGTTGAGTGCGGGCTGTTACTTGCTTCGCAGCAATGTAACGGACTGGAGTGATGAAGAGTTGTGGAAAGCGTACATCCAACTGACCGAGGCGGAAGCCGCGTTCCGCATTCACAAGAGCGACCTCAAGATCCGTCCGATTTGGCATCAGAAGGAAGACCGAGTTTTGGCTCACATCTTCGTCTGTTTTCTGGCTTACGTGTTATGGAAGACGCTTGGCCAGATGTGCGATCGAGCAGGTCTTGGTAGCGAGCCACGGCGAATCCTGGATGAGTTGGCGGAGCTAAGAATGCTTGACGTCATCCTGCCAACTCGCAGCGGCATCGAGATTCGCAAACGTTGCCTCTCCAAGCCAACCGACCACCAACAGATTCTCCTCGATCACCTCAAACTCCACCTGCCGAAAATAAACCAAACTGAAATGTAGTGACGACTTCACGCTCGCCACCCCTGAAAACACGGTACTTCCGACATCTAATGGGGAAGTTGGGTTAGCCACGGTTTTTCAGAACCGGACAGGCCTTCAACGCATCATCATCGGAACGACGAAGTAGGTGATTCCGCCCACGACCGCGCCGGCCACGAAGCTGACCAGGATCCGCAGTCCCACGCTGCCCCACCCGCCGTCACCAAGGACGCCCAGCACCGTGAAAAGAATCATCAATACCATCATCGTAATATTGAGGGCCACGATGGCAATCTGAATTCGCTGTTTTTGTTCGTCCATTGCAATCTTTTCCTGATGATGTCGTGACGATGGTTTCTACTTGAACTCAAGCCTTCGATGAGAACCTTGGCGACGATGGAGCGTGGAGACGACGGACCTTGGAGACTTGTTGAGTTCCTAATTGAACTTCATTCCGGCCAGCACCGCATAGCCGGTATCTTTAAACTGCTTGAGATCTTCCGGTTCCTCGCCGAGTACCAGAAGCTCGACGGTATACCTTCTACCGTTGACATGCGTGATCAAGATTTGGCGCTGGATCCGATTCCCTCGCGATTTGACGAGCCGCACATACCGAACACAAGGGCGGCCCCCGATGACCATCGGCATCACTCGTTCGATCACCTTTACGGCCGGGTTCGCCTTTTGAATTTCTTCGATCTCTTGTTCGAAAGCCTTCGTGAATTCAAGGAGGTTCTCTTCGGTAACCGTTTCAATGCCCTCCGCCGGTTCGGCGGTGACCAAGATGCGCGGAAACGGGCTGCGCGCTTCCAGGGCGAACCAGACAATGTACTTTTCGCTCGCCGGAGGAATCTCCCAATCCTTCGGCGGCGACACTTCGACTCGGCCGCCATCTCGCCCGGGGATCGCGCGTTGCGCGTCCCACGCCAAATCCTTGGCCTCGACAACGCGCACGGTTGGTTCCGCGACGGGAGCGGGCTGGCTCGCCGCGCCTGCGGGCGAACCGCCGTCGTCGGTGGGGCTGTTAGAGGTGCCACAACCAGAACAGAGGAGGCTGACCAACAACAGGGGGAAAAGAAGTTGAACCGACCGTCTCATTTCGCGGCCATCCTGATTGCATAAGGAAACCAGTGAAGCGGTGCCGGCGACCGACGCGACCTATTGCTCGGACCTGGCGAACCGAGCGGCCTACTCTTCAATCGCCTCTTTGACTTTTTGGACGAAATGGGGCGACTTGCCCGACGCGCTCAAATCGGCGGCCTTCTTGTCGGCCTGTTTCTTTTGGCTGTATTCGTAGAGGGCGACGCGCTTCATCGATTGGCTGAACACCCCCCAATACAGCTTCATGCGAATGTCGGCGGGATCCTTGGCGCGGCTCTTTCGTTTGGCGGCTTTCTTCTTTACTTTTTTCTTGGGTGCCGCTTTTTCAGCAGCTTCGGCGGCCTCCGCCTCTTCCCGTAACTGCTTGCGATTTACTACTTTACGCGCCATTTGGTTTCGTTTATCCCTGTACGAATTCCAAGAATTGGCCCCGCATGGTGAGGGGGCTCGGTCGACTGGTGGAAGATTCTAACCCATTTCAGGAGAACACGCCAGTTGCTAAGCGGCTGCCCACTTGCATCGCTCCGACAAGCCGCTTTCGTGCCCGAGTGGTCGTGCAAAGCCAAAGTGGCACAATGCACCACCCATCGGTGACGCACTTTCGGCGACCCGATGCCTTGGTGTGCTTCCCTATTCTATTCGTCCGGAAACCGATGTTCCGCTTCAAACGTGCCAAAGTCGGACTCGACCTTGCATGTCGGGATTCGCCGTTTGAACGCTTTGATTCCCTCTTGCGTAACTTCGGTTCCCCGAACGTCGAGCAAAAAGAGGCTGTTTCGCTTCGCAAGCTCGCCGAGTCCCTCATCGCTGAGATCGCCGTTTATTAGCTCGATGGTCTTGATGGTCGCACACGACGACAGTACGGAGGCCAAGCGATCAGCATTCTGTTGGACCGGTGCATCTATTCGATTGAATCTCGAAGTCAACAAGGGCAACCGTCGCAAATCATCATCTGTGAGAGCCGTACCTGCCGGAAGTTTAGTTCCGCTGATTCGAAAGGGTTCGTCAGGTATTGACGAATTCCAAGCAGCAAACTTCCTCAATAGGACGCCGTCGAAATGCCAACCGCGCCGTGCAGCCTTTTGTGCCTCTTCCACGACGGGATCGCGGCCTACAATCCGCAGGTTCTCGTCCCGTCCGATGATGATTCGCAGGTTTGGGTTGGATTCATGTAGTTCTGCAACGATGGACGGATCGAGTTCGGTCAGGTCACTTAATTCTACAACCTGCAGGTGCGTGTATCGCCCTAACTCCGATAGGGCTGGCACTCGTTCACCGTCTATCTTCAGATTCCGCAGCGTTGGTAAATCAGCAAGGAAGGCCCACTCATCGTCAACTTGAGCTGAGGATATGTAGATGCTGCGAAGCCCTGCAAGGCTCTTTAACTTCCGAAAGTCCGACGATCGCAGCGACGTCTCCGACAGCGTCACAGATTCAAGTCGGCGGCATTTCGCGATGACCTGCAGTCCAATCGAATCGAAGGGCATACGGCCGAATTCCACATGGAGTAATCCGGGAAGATGGATGAACCGCTCGAGTTCGCCAGGGTTGAATTTCCCTCGGTTCGAGAAAGAGACCGACTGCAAACTAAATCGTTCATTGGGAAGTGAGCCGGCGTCTTCGATTCTTTTGACCCTCCACGTGGAAGTTGAACCAACATACGCGATTCCGCCCTGCGAAATCGCCCACTCGGCCACCTCGCGATCCTTGGCGTAGGGATTCGCCGTTGATGTTTGCCCGCCGCGCTCAGTCGGTTCGACTGGCAATTTATGCTCGTACCCGAAAGTACCGAAATCGGAGGTTACCACGCAAATCGGTACGTGGCGTTTGAACTCTTCAATTCCCGCCTTGGTTACCTTTGTTCCTCTAACGTCGAGCGTGTGCAGGCTGGACAGTTCTTGCAGGTGTCCCAGTCCGTTGTCCGTGAGGTCAGAACTTAACAGGTTGAGATTGCGAACGTAACAATTCGATGCCAACACATCAACAAGAGAATCCGAATTCGACAGTCCCTCGGCGCGAATCTCTGTGTACTTGTAGGACAGGTCCGCAATTAAAAGAGATTCGCTGTTGCCGACTTCAAAAGAAGTTGGGAAGTTAACACTTTCTATGTTAACAACCCGTTTGGGAGGAAAATCTTTCGCCGACGCCCAGTTCTCACGGGTATCGGAATACTTTCCCCAAAATTCAATTCCTTTGTCACGAAGCTGTTGTGCGATTTGTATGACCGGATCGTCTCCAACGACTTTAATCGTATCTTCACTTCCAAGCACAATGCGAAGTGTTGGATTCCCATTGACTATTTCCCTCAACACGTCCTCATCGATGGAACGAACCGCGGGAAGCTCAAGTACTCGAAGTTGTTTCAAATGACCAATGTGTCGCAACACATTCGCGTCTTGTTCTTGAATCACTAGATGTCTTAGTCGCTTTAGCTGAGTTAGAGCTTCGAATTCATCGTCGACGATCAGTCGCAAAACTTTGAGGGAGCGGAGCATCGGGGAGTTCTTCAAAGCTGACAGTTCGCTTGAGCGTATTGAACTACCGTAAATGGAAAACCACACGAGAAGTTTACACCCTGAAATCACATCTAAGTCAGATTCTGCTTTCATCTGATCAAAGGAAAGCTGAAAGAGCCTGGGAAGCCGTCTCAATTCGGCGAGTTCTGTCGTGGAGTATCCATCAAGATGCACTGACTCAATCTGAAAGTCACCCTCGGGGATTTCTTTAACGTCGTAAATATTCTTGCGATTGTCTTTGTCATGTTGGGAGATTAAGACATGTCCGCCTTTGGAAAGCACCCTCTCGGCCACCTCGCGATCCTTGGCGTAGGGATCGGTCGGGGGCGGTTCCGTTCGGCCTGCTCCCGTCGAGCCGCTCGCCGCACCTGAATCTTCCGGAAACCGATGTTCCGCTTCAAACGTGCCGAAGTCGGACTCGACCTTGCATGTCGGATGTCTTCGCTTGAAGGCTTCGATTCCGGCTCGTGTCACTTTCGTACCGCGGATGTCGAGCAAGCCAGTGCTGACTCGATTTGGGAGCTTGGCGAGTCCTTGGTCGCTGAGGTCAGAGTTCTGCAGCAGGATTTTGCTAATGGAGGCACAAGAATCGAGGATTGCTGCTAGGGAATCAGCATTCTGAAGGGCGGGTGCCTGGATGCTAAAATAACTTGTGCTCAGCAATGGCAGTAGCCGTAGATCTTCAGCAGTCGGGTTGGAGCCAGGTGGTAGTGTGACATTCCCAATTGTATAAGCTCTCGCGGGCAACTCACCTTTCCACTTGGTTTTGTCGTACAACGAGCCATCCAGCTTCCAGCCAAGTTGGATAACCCGCCGAGCTGCTTCAGTCACGGGATCACGGCCCAACACTCGGGCGTTGTCACCCTCCCCGACAATAATCCGCAGATTCAGGTTGGCTTGCATAGCGGAAACAATGGTCGGCTCGAGTGCCGTCAACTCGGGCATTTCCACAACCTGTATCTGTTCGTGTCGCCCCAACTCGGCCATTGCGGGCACGTCTTTGCCAAAAACCTCGATATGACGGAGCCTCGGCAATTCAGAAACAAACGCCCACTCATCGTCGATTTGATCTGAGGACACGGACAGATAGGTTACGTTCTGTTTGTGTAACTTGCGGAAATCCAACGAACGTAATGGCGTGCGGAACAGCGTCAGTTTTTCGAGCCGCCGACATTTCAAGATGGCTTGGAACGCATTCGACTCGAAAGGCATGCTATCGAATCGCGCATGCAACAAGCCGGGTAGATCCGCTAGTCGCTTGAGGTCCGTGCCAGTGAACCGAGGACCGTTACCGAAATACACGGTCTGTACGAAGAAGTCTTCATCCGGCAAGGAGTTGAGGTCTGAGATGCCGGTCGAACCGACATACACGCGGCCTCCCCGCGAAAGCACCCACTCGGCCACTTTGCGATCTAGGGCAAAAGGATCTTGCGCTAAACGTTTCGTCGCGTGTGCATCCGGAAACCGATGCTCCGCTTCAAACGTGCCGAAATTGGACTCGACGCGGCATATTGGGACACGGCGTTTGAAGGCTTTGACTCCCTCCTCTGTTACCTTTGTGCCGCGGATTTCGAGACGCTCTAAGTTGACATGCTTTGCCAATACAGCAAGCCCTTCATCGCTCAAGTCGGAGTCGGTGAGGGTTATCCCACTAGCGTGGCACTCGGCAAGGATGGGTGCGAGGAGATCGGTATCGATCGCACCGCGTGCCGTGATGCCATAGAATTTGGCGCTCAGTAGCGAGATTATTCGGCGTTCTTGGTCTGTCAGCCTGGCGCCTGCGGGTAGCTGAAGTCTTATGATGTTAAAGGGATCCGCAGTCTCCCAAGCAGTTGGCGAATTCAACTTCAAATATCCCTCCTTGAAGAATTTGGCTTCCATCAGCCAACCGTGCTCGGTCAATGGCCGCGCTAATTCGACCAATGGATCGTCTCCCACAATTCGTGCAGCCTTCTTATTGCCGACGACAACTCGCAGATTCGGATTATTCTTCTGCAGTCTGGTGACTGGCCCGGTATCGAGTGTCGTCAGATTCTTAAAATGAAGAGTCAACAACCGCGGGACGCGGTCTAATGACGCGATCAAGGAAGTGTTATGACCGCCGACCACTAAATGTCGGACCTGTGGCAACTCCGACAGAAACGTCCACTCGTCAATCTGATCGGTGGAAATGGCCAAACACGAAAGCGCACGCAGGCTCCTTAATTTCAATAGGTCGGCTGAGCGAATCGATGTTCCGCCAACGTTGAGATCCTCTAGAAATGGACACCTCAAAATAATTGGCAATCCTTGAGCGTCAAAAAGAGAGTTGGAGATGTCCAGTTCAGTCAGGTGTGGCAACCCGGTCAATCGTTCCAGGTCGTCATTCGAAAACCGTCGATTGTTAAAGAGCTTCACATCAAATAGGGCAAACGGTTGATCTGGCAACTCGCTCGGTGCCAAGATACCAAGATGTTCACCCGTTGACTTCGGTTCGATTCCTACGGCCCCCCCAACGGACAACACCCACTCGGCCACCTCGCGATCCTTGGCGTACGGGTTTTGCAGTTCATCTGGCAGCGATTTCCCGTCGACCTGTACGATGTTCGCTGGAGCTTCGACGTTCGTTGGAGCTTCGACGGCTTTCGTACCAATCACTTTACCGCCGCTCGCGACCTGGACCGTCCCGTCGATCAACTCGACCTTAACAACAACCGTTTCCCCCTTTTTTAGCTGAAGGGATTTTGTGTCGAACTTAAAATCTCCTCGCTTGACGTGCAGAATCTTGTCGCCGGGTTGCAGTGTGATGTCTTTCTTATTCGCTCCCTTCAGGACGATCTTCGTCCCCCGAATCGAAACTTCGATTTTTGGGTCGGTAATTTCGATCCTCAGGGTTCCGCTCTTCGTTTGAAAGAAAAACACCGTCTGAAAGACGAACGCCGTCGCCACCAGCGCCACCGCGATCAACACGCCCGTTCCTGCCAGCGTTCGCCAACTCGTGAACCGACGTGGCGTTTCCTTTGACGGTTTGCGATCCAAGGTGATCGACGGCGCTTCCGCCACCGCGTGTAGATTGCTACCGCGCGTCTCACAATCCGTGATGGCCGCGACAACATCTTGGGCCGTTTGGAATCGTCGGTCGGGATTCTTTTCCAGCAGGCGCATGACGAGATTGGAAACGGCTTCTGGGATTTTCTGGTCGAGCACACGGGGTGAAGAGGGTGTGTCATTTCCAATCGCGTTTAGAACAGCCATCAGACTGACGCGCTCAAATGGCTTTTGACCCGTCAGCATCTCATACAGAACCACGCCCAAACTGAACAAGTCCGTACGCTCATCCAAACCTTCGCCACAGGCTTGTTCGGGTGACAGATAACCGGGCGTGCCCACGATTGCGCCGGACTGAGTCAATTGTAATTCGTCGTCGTTGGCGCGAGCCAAACCAAAATCCAAGATCTTGACCCGGCCCGAATCAGCCTCCACCCAAATGTTGTCCGGCTTGATGTCGCGGTGGGTGAGCCCCTTGGCATGCGCGGCCGACAATCCGAGAGCGATCTCGCGAGCGATGCGCAGGGCCTCCTCAACGGTTGGCCGTCCTGTTCGTCTGAGCTGCTGCGCCAGCGAATCGCCTTCCAGCAGTTCCATCGCCAGAAACGGAATGCCGCGATCCTCACCGACTTGATGAATGGTCACAATGTTATCGTGCCGAATGGCCGCTGTCGCGCGTGCCTCGCGCAAAAAGCGTTCGCGCGATTCGTCACTGACCGACGCGCCCCGCACCTTGATGGCTTTCAATGCGACGAAACGGTTGAGTCCAGGATCTTCGGCCTTGAACACAACCCCCATGCCGCCGATGCCAAACACTTCCAGTACCCGATAGCCACCGAGCCGACCGAGTTCGTCCTCGGCTTCGGGTGGAGTGAGGATTTCGGGTAGCAGTTCATCGACCTGCCGCTTCTTCAGAGGCGGTAATGCAGTGGCCGTTTCCATGAACCCGTCGGCCGACGTTTCGTATTGCGCGGCGGCTTGATCAATCAGTTGGTCCAATTCGGTATCATCTGAAATGATCTCCTCGGGCAAAGGGTTTCGCAGGTGGCCGATGAGATCGTCCGTCCTTTCTTCTAGCGACGCGAACGCAGCCGAACAGCTTTCACATGCGTCGAGGTGATCTGCAATCTCTTCTCGACGCGCGGCCGGAAGCCGACCAAGGTCGAATTCGGCCAATTCCATGTGCGACGGACAAACTTGGGGCTTCATTCCCGTATCCCGATGGCTGTCAAGTACTTATCGAATCGACGAGGCAGGCGCGTACGCTTCTAACAATATAGAACGCCACGGTGTGACATTTTGATTTTACCGGAGCCCCTAAGATTGGCCCCGCGTGTCGCAACGGCTCTCCATCGCGTCGCGGAGCCTTCCCAATACCCGGGATTTGGCCTTTCGTACGGCGACTGCGGAAATCCCTAATTCGTCCGCTACTTCTTGAGAAGTCCGGCCGTCGACCGCACAGCGGTAAAAGGACAGCCATGTTCTTTCGCGAAATTCGCTCTTGACCATGCTGAGCGTACGTTGTGTCAAAAACGAATCTTCCGAGGCTGCTAAGGCCTCGTCATCATCCGCGTGAATTTCGAGCGTCTGCCCTTCCATTTCATCGAACTGCTGCATCGCCGTTGTACCGCCGAATGCGACGGGCTGTTTGCCGTTCCGGCGAAAATGGTCGTTGACCTTGCTGTGGGTAATCGTCTTCAGCCAAGCGCGAAACTTGGCTTGTCCCGGTTGACGATGAAATTCCGCGATGTTGCGTGAGATGGCCAAAAACACGTCCTGAAAAACATCGGCCAGGTCGGTCCGATTTAGACCGGCACGTCGAATCCAGTAACGGACCACGGGCCCATAGAGCCGCACAAGTTGCCGCCATGCGTCCGGATCTTTCTTTCCAAGCCGCTCAAGCAACCGCGACGATGTTGGGTCGACGGCATTTGGAGAAACGTAATGTGATGGGTCCATTTGAATCCCGGGGTGAATCACCGATGCACAATGCTGGCAGAGGGTCGAATGCGAAGGCATTGGGTGACCTCTTAAAAATACCACACGGCATCCCTGGTATAAAGAAGCAACTGGCCGTACGACGCAATACGGGTGATGAGTCGGGGATTGCCCCATTTCCTGCCCCACCCGAAACCTCGCTGCCGCCTAGCACCGCCGACGCGCGGCACTCGTTACCGTACCAATTCAGTGTCCTCCCGCAAAACCGAATGGGGCCAGCCGATTTTTCTCTCTGGTCAAAACTTTCGGTGTCCCAAGGCTCCTCCCATGACCGACTCAAACTTTGACGACGCGTCGCCGATCCGGATCGGTATCTCCTCATGCCTGCTGGGCCAGCAGGTTCGGTTCGACGGCCAGCACAAACATGATCGTTATCTAACCGACACGCTAGGGCAATACTTCGAGTGGGTGCCTGTCTGCCCTGAGGTCGAAGTGGGTTTGGGGACGCCGCGCGAAACGATTCAGTTGGTCCAACTTGAGCATGCGGTCAAGTTGCGAACGACACGCACGAAAATTGATCTGACGCGACGCATGGCGGCCTTTGCCAAAAAGCGAGTCAAGGAACTACAGGCCGAGGATCTGTGCGGTTACATCTTGAAAAAGGACTCGCCCAGTTGCGGCATGGAGCGAGTCAAAGTTCAGCAGGCCAAGGGTTCGCCACGTCGCGTGGGCGTTGGCCTGTTCGCGCAATCGCTGTTGGAGCGGTTTCCGAATTTGCCGGTCGAGGAAGAAGGCCGCTTGTGCGATCCCAAGCTGCGAGAAAACTGGGTCGAGCGTGTCTTCGCCTATCACGCACTACAACAGCTTTGGCGAAGACGCTGGAAAGTTGGTGATTTGGTCGACTTCCACACGCGTCACAAATTTGCATTGCTTGCGCATGCCGAACCGGAATATCGCCAGCTTGGAAAACTGGTGGCTGCCGCCAAAGCGGTCCCGCGTGGTGAACTGCGCAGCCGCTACGAGACACTGTTCATGACCGGAATGAAGAAAATCGCGACCGCCAAAAAGAACTGCAACGTGCTGCTGCACATGCTCGGGTTCTTCAAAAAAGAGCTGGACCCACATTCCAAACAAGAACTGCTCTCGCACATCGAAGACTATCGACGAGGAGTCGTTCCGCTCGTCGTTCCGTTGACGCTCATGCGGCACTACGTGCGGATCCTCGACGTGCCGTACCTTCGTAACCAAGTGTATCTCAACCCGCACCCCAAGGAACTGGCTCTTCGCAATCACGTTTAAGGACGCGTGGTTCTCCCCCTTGCCA
>JAJDEH010000066.1 GCA_029259935.1 Planctomycetota bacterium | reverse complement strand
ACGGGTTGGGACACGGCTTCTGCTGGTGGGGAGTCGCATCCGTTTCGAGGCGATTGCGTCTGTCTCCAATCTGTTCGCAAGTGTCCATGAGCTTGGACGGTCCGACATTTGCTCCTCTGATCTTTCGCGTTTGTAGCGCAGAGAATTCTACCCAATGTGTGTCAATATTTTGGGGGAGCGTGCGGTTCGGCACATTGTTCGCTCAACTGGGCGCTGCCGAGAATCTTAACCGAAAGGCTTGTTTTTTTATGGATGTGACCACGAGTGCCGCCCTCTCGGCACAACGCTTCCACAACGATCCACAGGTGATCACAGCGCGGCGGGCGATTCTCGACGCCTTGCACAAACACCAACAGGAGATCGACGGCGTGCGCGCCGCCGATCCCGCGCTTGCCCAGGACTATGCAGAAACGGTCGCGGCCTTTTCCGAAGTCCGCGGAGGAAATCTTTATTTTCCGTACTTGGCTTCGGGGATAGGTCGTGGGGCGCTGGTGGAACTTGCCGACGGCAGTGTGAAGTATGACTTCATCAGCGGGATTGGCGTGCATCACCTGGGACATTCTCATCCCAAGCTCGTTGCAGCCGCCCTGGATGCCGCTCTCGGTGACACGATTATGCTTGGGAATCTGCAACAGAATGAGGAGAGCTTTGCGTTTTCGAGGGAGTTGCTCGAGGCGGCCAACACCCGTGGCGCCGGGTTCGACCATTGTTTCTTGACCAGCACCGGGGTAATGGCCGGGGAGAACGCGCTGAAGATCGCGATGCAGAAGAAACATCCCGCAGATCGGGTGCTGGCATTTGAAGGATGCTTTGCTGGTCGCACGACGACGTTTTCGCAAATAACGGACAAGCCCGGCTTTCGGGCGGGGCTGCCCAGCACGCTCCGGGTCGACTTCGTCCCGTTTTGCGATGCTACTTGCCCTCAAGAGAGTACCGCCCACGCGGTGACCGTATTGAAGCGGCATCTGGCTCGATATCCTGGTCAGCATGCCGCGATGGTGATGGAGTTGGTGCAGGGCGAAGGGGGCTTCAATCTGGCCACGGCCGATTTTCATCGAACGCTGATGCAAGTGCTCCGGGAACATGGTGTGGCGGTGCTTGTGGATGAAGTGCAGACATTCGCCCGCACACCGGAGCTGTTCGCGTTTCAGTATTATGAATTGGACGATTTGGTGGATTTGGTATGGATTGGCAAGGCAAGTCAAGTCTGCGCCACGCTCTATAAAGCGGACTACAAACCGAAGCCTGGTTTGCTTAGCCAGACCTTTACGGCAAGTGCTACCGCGATGGCGGCCGGACGCGTGATTCTGGACGAACTACTAAACGGCGATTACTTTGGCGCCCACGGCAAGGTCGCACGGCTGTTCGCCCACTTCGAGAGCCGTCTGAAAGAGATTGCCGATCGTCACCCGGACCGATTGAGCGGCCCCTATGGGATCGGCGCTATGGTCGCATGTACGCCGCTGGATGGCGATGCGAAACTGGTGGGCTCTTTCGTTCAGCGTCTTTATGGAAACGGCGTGATGAGCTTCGTCGCCGGCTCGAATCCGACGCGTGCCCGCTTCCTGGTACCGGTCGGCGCCGTGGAACCGGAAGACATCGATAAGGTGTGCACGATTTTTGAATCAACCTTGGTCTCCATGTAATCTCTATGAGGAAAACCGATTATGACTCGCGCAACTGAATCAGGAAAACTTCGGGCGGCCGTCGCCGGCGGAACAGGTTACGGAGGGGCGGAATTGATTCGCCTCTTGCTCGCACACCCATCCGTCGCCTTAGCACGGGTGAGCAGCATCGATCGCGTAGATGAACCGCTCGAGGCCGTACACCTGAACCTGACCAACAGCGGTTTGAAATTCGAGGAGATTCCGCTGGCCGAAGCGGCACGAGACGTCGATGTGCTCTTCCTCGGACTGCCTCACAAGGTTAGTTGCAATTTGGCTCCGGAAATTGATCAGATCGACGCCAAAGTGATCGACCTCTCCGGCGACTTTCGGCTCAACGACAAGGACATTTATGAGAAGTACTACGCCAATGTCCATCCGCACCCGGATCAGTTGAAAGGACGCTGGACGTTCGGGCTGCCGGAACTTTACCGCGAGGAGATTCGCGCGGCCGACCGGGTGGCGTCGCCGGGATGTTTCGCCACGACCATCATGTTGGGACTGCTGCCGTTGGCGCGGGCCGGGTTGCTGTCGGGGCCCGTACAAACGGTGGCCGCCACGGGCTCGTCCGGAAGCGGCGCTTATGCCAGCGCCGGCACACACCATCCGCTGCGGGCGAACAACATGAAGATCTACAAACCGTTGGTCCATCAGCACACACCAGAGATTGTCCAGGTACTGAACGACGCGATTTCCCGCGGAGGTCAAGACACGAAATTCACGCTTAATTTCGTTCCTGTTTCTGCGCCGCTCCCGCGCGGCATTCTGGCCACGAGCTTTGTGCGTATTCCACAGACGGTCAACAACGACCAACTCAACGATATCTATCGGGATTACTACGAAAGCGCCGCCTTCGTCCGCGTACTCGGATCGGGAAGTCGGCAGGCCGAAGTGGTGGCAATCAAAGGCAGCATGTGGGTCGATCTCTCCTGGCAGCTTGGCCAGGTCGATGGCGACCAGCGACAATTGGTTGTGACGACTGCCCTGGACAACCTGATCAAGGGCGGCGCGGGGCAGGCCCTGCAG